>NZ_QNUD01000015.1:0-120550 GCF_008042405.1 Bacillus sp. SH7-1 | reverse complement strand
AAATCCAAATCCGAGTCCAAATCCAGAACCAAATCCGGGTCCAAAACCAGATCCAATCCAAAACCAGATCCAAAGCCAGATCCAGAACCAACACACCCAACAATTACAGTATCACCAAAAACGGGAGATATTTTAGTTGAGTGGTACGCTGGAAATGGAAAATACTACTCATCTGTTTTCTTTAATGATTTTTATACGAGTCAAAAAGAACTGGATGAAAATGCATTAAATAATTTAACAAACTACTATAGCAAAAAAGAAGACTGGACGCTCGTTAGCCAATTGAATACACCATCAAAATCAAAATCGATAGCTGAACATAAGCTAGCATTAGATAATGTAGAACAAATTCTTACAAGTGGTGAATATTCAAATGAGAGAGCACTATTCTATTTACGTAATCAAATGAATGTACTGAATGAATCGGTTACCACTCAAGAAGAGCTACAAAGATATTTAAGTGAAAATAAGAAGGATTATATTAAATCTGTAGCAGAAAAAGTTTATCAAACAGCAACAGAAGAAAAAAGAGAGTGGTCAAATACAGGGGATGTAGCATCTTTAGAACAAGCGTTAAGTAAATTTTATTTAGTTACATCAGTATTTGAAAGTGTGGATCCTACATTAGTAGAAAAAGCGAATCAAGATGTAGAAGATATTTTCAACAAGCTATTACAAGAAGAATTAAAGAACCTTAATATCCAAACATCAGTAGTGCTGTCTGCAACTAAGGCAAAGGAAAAAACAAGCCCCGTAAAAGAAAATACTAGCAGTAATGAAGGAACAGCAGTTACAGAAGATAATAAGGCAACAAGTACAACAACTGAGAAAAACCAAAAAGATGAAAAGACTGAAGGTGCCAAAAATAACGAGAAAACAAGTAATATCGATTCAAGTACTCAAAAAGCACAAGTAAAATCTGAACCATTTAGTCAAGAAATCGAGCAAATAGAAACATATTTAAATCCAGCGAATCCTCAATATGAAGATGCTTTACTATTAGCAAATCAGTATATTGACGGTGCAACAGGAGAACAAAAAGAAAAATTAGAAAAGCAATTTAGTGCGGCTGTAGAGGGACTTCGTGGACAAATTAAAGATTCTAATTTCAAAGTCGAAGATGCTATAAATAAAGCGAATTTATTAGCAAATACGGCAAGAGTAGAAAAATCTGTTCAAGATGAATCTCATCAGTTATTAATGCCGTTAATGTTTGAAAGAAAAGCAAACGATGCTGCAAATAATGGAGAATATTATACAGCGGTATTAAATATTGCAAATGCAATTCGTACAAAGCACCCATTGGAGCGTTCAAGAGAAGAAATGGTTAATTATGCGAATAAATTATGGACAGATACAGAAAATGAATGGAATAAAATGAATGGAACGACAGGATGGCAAAGTGAAGTAGGTAAAACATTATTACCATCATATACATTACTTGCACAGTTAAAAGATATTGATAAAACGATTGGCCAAATTAGTGGTATGAATATGATTGATAATGCATCAAAAAAAATGGAGGGAATTCAACTTGTGCAATTAGCAGGTGATGAAGCAAATAAAGAAGGACAAACGAGCCTTTATAATGCTTTACATTATTATGGTCAAGCAGCTTCACGCGGTGTTGTTGACAAAACAGGATTTTCTAATGTAGCTGGTCTTGTAATTAAAGAAGCAAAACAGTTAGAAAAAACGCAATATAAATCAGCTTTAAACAATTATCAAATTTTATATAAAACGCCAGGTATTGAAGAGCTAGGAATTAAAGATGGGGTAAAAGCGGCAATTGAGTATTTGAGTACATTTGAAGCTGCAAAGGTAAGCGGGAATAAAGATACGATTGAAGATTTAGCTTCAGCAATTGAATTAACTTACCACTCTATGGAACTAGGATATCCAGAAGCAGATGCAAAAGAATGGATGAATACGGTAGCTCTAAAAATGTTTAATAAAGGTGCAGGATATATGTCCGCAACTGATACGAATAATGCATATAAATGTTTTGAATTTTTAAGTCGTGATAAATATGCAAATGCTATTAATGGAGAAATAACGAAACAAGCAAAAGAGAATGTAGAAAAAATTAAAGCTATGAACGTTAAAAAATAATTGGATTTAACATTCGCCATCTTACTTTGCGTAAGATGGCGAAATTATTCCGCATAAGGAGTAAATATTAATGAGTTTAGTAGAAATTTGAATTTTACTAAACTCATTAATTATTCATCATAGTCACGCTATTCGCAATGGAGAATTTGAAAGGTGGAAAAAAGATGATTAGCAATTTAAAAAGGGAAGCATTATCTTCATTGAAAGGCCATTGGGGATTAGGGGTAGGTTCAACGTTTCTTAATTACCTCATTCCCGTAGCAAGTATGTATATCATTGGTATAGTAGTATTTCTAGTTTTTGGTTTGTTTATAGACGTTATAGGACCCGAGAACTTTGTATATTATGCATACGGCGAACCTCAAATTAATTTTGGTTTTATTTTATCTCAAATTATTGTATGGGCTATTATTTTTATTCTTTATATTGTTGTACAAAGTGTTATGAGTTACGGCTATTATACAATTACATTACGTTTAGCGAAAAATGAATCTACCACAATAGGTGATTTATTTGCTGGTTTCAATTCAAATAATATATTTAGAGCTATGAAACTAGGTATCTTACAAACAATATTTATTAGCTTATGGAGTCTTTTGTTCATTGTTCCAGGTATTATTAAATTTTTCTCTTATTCTATGGCTTACTACATTATGTTAGAGGATCCAGAATGTACAGCAAGTGAAGCAATTAAAAAAAGTAAAATGATGATGAAAGGACATAAGTTAGATTTATTTATTACTTGGTTAAGTTTCATTGGTTGGTTTATTTTGGGTTCATTGGTGGGAATTTTCACACTAAATCTCCCATACCTTTGGATTTCGCCATATTATACTACTACAGTATCGCATTTCTACTTAAATCTAGTGAATAGAACTAATGATTCAAAAGAAGTATCAGTTATCAATATTCAAAAATAACGGGTTTAAAATTCGCCATCTTACTTTGAGTAAGATGGCGAATTTATTTCACATAAGGAGTGAAGTGCAATGAGTTTACTAGAAATTTGTCCATTAGATGAGGTGTTAGTGGAAGCTTTACAGAATGAAGAAAAAAGAGTTCGTTTTTATGAGATATTACAGAAATCAAATTTGTACGTTGTTGCTTCTGTAGAGGGAGATACAACTGTAGATGAAGAAGAGAATTTGATCTCAACTGAAAATACACAATTGCAAATTCATTATTTTGAAATGGAAGAAGGATTAATGTTACCACTGTATTCTGATTTGAAACATTTAGAAATGGTTATTCCAGAAGAATATCCGTATGTTTCTATGAATGCAGTTGAATTATTAAAGACGATAGATTTAGAGGCAAATGTCATATTGAACCCAGGAACAAAATTTCAAAAATTATTTGTAAAAGAAGAAATTGAAGCGATTTGTGATAACAGTATTTTTGATGTTTTCTCTCAAGAGAATGGGTGAAAATTGATGCAGTTCTATTTTCTTGCTATAAAATAGAGGGAGCTAGGAGAAGGTTTGGAGAGTAAGGTCAAACCTGAACAACCGGAACAAATCCCCCAAAATATATCAGAGATGCAAACACACCATCAGAACATACAACAAAATCTCAATCAATCTATGTTTAGTATTCAAATGCAATGGCAAGGAGCAACGAGTCAGCATTTTTATGGGGAATATATGAGATCAATGAGTCTCATGAAATCATACATACGTAACTTACAAGTTACAGAAAAAGAATTACGGCGTATTAATCAAAAGTTTCGTCAAGCAGATGAAGAATATCAAAAGAAACAAAATGAAAAATTGAAAGAAACCCATAAAAAAGAAAAGAAACATGAAAAATCATGGTGGGAAAAGGGAGTAGAAGAGGCAGCTGAATTTATCGGAGTAAATGATGCAATTCGTGCAGTTACTGGTAAAGATCCTATTACAGGAAAATAATTATCATCAAAAGAAAGACTCATCGCCGCAGGATGGACACTCCTAAACTTTGTTCCTGTTGGAAAAGTGGCAAGTCTTGCTGGAAAAGGAATAAAGTATGTCGCTTCTAGCTTTGGGAAGACGATTGTAAAAGTAGGAAAAAGACTAGGCGAAGGCGTAACAATGGTAGCCGGAAAAGTTGGAAAAGCAGCTGTCGAGGGCATAAAAACAGCCAGCCATAAAGTAAGAGTGGGTGTAAACTTTGTAGCCTCCACAGCAAAAGGATTTGCCGACAAAATCGGAAGCCTATGGAACAAAGGTGCCACAACCGTAAAAACAACCTTCTTACAGGGGAATGAAAAGATCCAGCACGCAGTAAAAACATTACTGGAGTACAAATGGATCCCAGGCGAGGGAAAAGGCTTCGCCATGGCTGGAGTAGAAAATGTCTCAGGGGGAGGACAGTATTCCCTGAAAGAGGCTTATCAGTATATGGAGAGTAAGGTTGTTAAGGGTACGGTTGGAGCTAATAACTTTAAATTTGGAGATAATGCTAAAAATCATTTAAAAAATGTTGAGAATATAAGCACTAAAAAAGGGGTTAGTGGTGGACATAACATGGATGAATTTTACAATGCTTTAAAAAATCAGGGTGTTGATGTAGAAGACTTAATTATATCTAAAAAATCACATTCTTCAATTGAAGGGATTTATGAGATAGAATACAAAATACCTAGAAAAGATATGGCTGGAAATATTGCAGAACCTGTTTCGTATAAAAATATTAAGGAGCCTAAAACAATATACGATCCAGCAATGATTAGTGATGATAAGATATATCAGTGGGGAAAAGAAGCAATGCAAAAGGGAACAATAAATGGTAGGCTTGTTGAAGGTACTGCTTCAAATGGATTGAAGTTCAGAGGTTATTTAAATGATACTGGGGAGATAACTAACTTTTTCCCAATTCTAGACTGATATTATTAAGATACAATATTTATAGGAGGATAAAATGAATAGTAATTTTGAATTTATTGAAGATAAAGAGAAAAACGATGAATTGATATCAATATATTTTAACTTTATAAACGGTAAGTACTTGGAAAGAGCTTTGAGTTTTTTTGTAAAAAAAGAGGGGTTTGGACAAGAAATAGTATTCGTTCATTTTCAGTCTGATTTAGATGAATTTGATATGTCACAGCTACCTACACCTTTAGATGATAAGCATGTGTTAGTTGAATTAGATTCTCCAGCTGTTGAGTCTGAACAACAAGTGTATTTGGACTTTGAAACTTTTTATAATTATTTGGAAGAACATGTGAAAAAAGAAGTGGAAAAAAATCCAGAAAGAAATGGATTAATGGATTTATTAGTGCAAGTTAAGCGTAGCTTAAATTTGTAATATCTTATAGCCATTTTACTAGATTCGAAGGGCAGAAAAAGAACTTTTTGAAGAATGCATTTTTATTAGGATTTTATTATATTTCAATAAGGAAGAATGTCTGATATTGAATAAGTAAAGAGGAAGTTATAGATGAAGAAGACCCAACAAAAGAGACCTCATATTTGAGGTCTCTTTTGTTGAGTGTATTGAAAAATCTCTAATTAAAAATTAGCGTGAGATAACAACTATAAGGGTACGGGTAAAGTGTATCCAATGAGACAAATAGATTCAGTAGCGGAAGCACATATAATTGATAGAGTGAAAGAGCTAAGAGGGAATTTATCAAGTAAATATAAAAAAGCTGATAATTTTGCCCTTGCAGAGGTGGATGTTAATAGTTTAAACAAAAAGGAGTTTTATGCTTCAAGTAAAATAGATGAATTTAAAGAGAAATTAGAAGAAAAAGTTCCTGAAATTTCATTAAAACCAAATGAGACAATTTTTGAGGCATCTCTAGCACCTGGTAAATATGGAAAACCTTATATGCGAGATTCTGACACTGAGTATAAGATTTTGAATGAAATTGCTTTAAAACTGGGTGATGATGTAAATGCTACTGGTAAAATTAAGTTATTCACAGAACTAGATACGTGTGATAGTTGTAGCAAAGTAATAGCTGAATTTGCTAATAAATATAAGAATATTGAATTGGAAGTTATTTACAATAACGGTGAAAGACTTAAACCATAAAAGAGGAGTTATATCATGGAAGACTGGGAATATAATGAAATATTTGAGGCGATTAACGAAGACTATAATGATTATTTAAAATTAAATAGGGGACATGAATATGCAATAGCAAGAACTGTTAATGAATATATAAATCTTGGAAAGGTAGAAGACTTTATTGTTGATACTGCTGTAGGTGAAATATTGTTATCCAAAAATAAGGTCTTTATTGGGTATGTTGAAGGGATAACAAAGAGATTAAGTATGTTTAAAGATTTAGATGTTACAAACGAACTGACACATGAAGAAATAGAAGATTTGACTAATAGGATAGAGAAAGTATTAGATGGTCTTAGTAAGGTTGAGATAGATTATAACCCTTATTTCGAGTAGTTATTTGCGAAATTGAACAAGAATATTTTTAAATTATGAATTGATGATGTAATTAACTAAAAAGCACTTGATTTCCTTTTAGGGCATCAGGTGCTTTTTATGAGATATTTATGCTTTGGACAACATGAATGATGATATGCTGAAATTCAGAGCCCATGAAGGTAGTACCATCATGGAGTACAATGTGCAATGATAGAATAGAAAACAAAGTACGAGCTTAGGCGAGATGACATTTTACTGGGCGATAAATATAAACACATGGAATGTATATTAAACTAACAAACTCGTACAAACTCGTAAGCTTTAATATAGTATGTGTCATGATGTACAAAAGGTGTCATACTGTTACTACAAAATTTACAAATATTATGATGACCTTTCGGATGAAAATTCGCACGAGAGAATGATTATTTGGGAATATGAACATCTTGGTCTTATGCCTAAAAGTAATTCAGGGAAAAAATACTTAGAAAAACATCTTAAAAATCTTGAAGATACAGAAAATTGAGTGCAATACCATATATGATAAAAGCTTGTAGTGGTTTAACGTAAACAGGCATAAGCATATATGAGAAGTGGGTAGAAAAAGAAATGGCTATTTTGAAGAATAAACTCCATGATGGTTGTACCATTATGGAGTACTGTGTGTAATGATAGAATAGAAAACGAAGTACGAGCTTAGGCGAGATGACATTTTATTGGGTGCTGAATATAAACACATGGAATATATATTAAACTAACGAACTCGTACAAACTCGTAAGTTTTCATGTTACTTAAAAAACATATGAACTTAAAGCACTTGATTGTCTATGAAAGGCAACAAGTGCTTTTTTGTGTTGTAACGTGAAAGTTTAAAAGAGAATAATAATTTTATAAGTGCATTAATTGTTAAATTTTTATAGATTGTAATGGCTATGTGTAGTGTATGACGATAGTAGAGGGGTTGTATTATTTTTTGAAATCATCGTAAAGTACGTTTTAACGGGTGATGTAAGAATACATATAATAAGAGGTGGAGTTATGTCTACTACAACGGTAAATAACGCTATTCAACAAAAGGAGTCATCACAACAACAAGATGACGATGATCAAGAAGAAGGTACTGATGACGAAGGATAATGAAAAATAAAAAAGGATTTCTCATTAAATTTTAATAGATACCTTGACAGTTACCAATATAACCGATATACTTCATATTAATTTCAAAAGAAAATATATTCTAAATATTAAAATGTGTTGAATAGGA
Organism: Bacillus sp. SH7-1; assembly: GCF_008042405.1. Taxonomy (NCBI): domain Bacteria; kingdom Bacillati; phylum Bacillota; class Bacilli; order Caryophanales; family Bacillaceae; genus Bacillus; species Bacillus sp. SH7-1. Next base: position 112,799 of record NZ_QNUD01000015.1, on the reverse strand, counting down.
GTAGTAAGGTCGTATATTTGTACAGAGAGCTATGGGTTGGTGTGACATAGTCAAATGACATCCTGAACTCGCCTAGGAGCAGTAAGGTGGAACGGAATCACATTCTTAGTAAATCTTAACGGTTAACCTTCGATATTAGGTTTGTAATCAAACGATTACTACTAAGGTGGATTCATAATGGAATCAATAAGGGTGGTACCGCGTTAAGTAAATGGCTTAGCGTCTCTTTAAATAAAGAGATGCTAAGCCATTTTTTTATTTTATAGAAAAAGAAATGGAGGGTTTATTTGGATAGGTTTATAAAATTCATTTATTTATATAAAAAGATTTAATTAGGAGGAAAATGAGATGAAACAGACGGAGCAATGGACTTCGAAATTAGGTTTTATAATGGCTGCAGCAGGATCAGCAATTGGACTTGGCGCAATATGGAAGTTTCCTTATATCGCTGGAAAGAGCGGGGGAGGAGCATTCTTTTTAATCTTTATATTATTTACTGTTTTAATTGGACTACCACTACTTATAGCTGAATTTATGATTGGACGCAGTACACAAAAACAAGCAGTTGGAGCATTTAAAAGTATTGCACCAAATACAGGATGGCATTGGATTGGACGTCTTGGCGTTGGAACGTGTTTTATACTACTTTCATTTTATAGTGTTGTAGGTGGATGGGTATTCATTTATTTATTCAGAGGAATAACTGGGCAACTTATTACTCCGGGACAGAATTACGGTGCATTATTTACTGAAACAATTGGAAATCCCGCTTGGGCGATAACGGGTCATTTCGCTTTTATGTTCATTACGATTTGGGTTGTATCCAAAGGTGTACAAAACGGAATTGAAAAAGCAAGTAAATATATGTTGCCAGCATTGTTTGTTTTATTTGTCGCTCTTATTGTTCGCTCACTAACACTTGATAATGCAATGGAAGGTGTGAAGTTTTTCTTACAACCAGATTTTTCAAAGATTACTTCAGAAAGTATTTTGTTCGCAATGGGACAATCGTTCTTTGCGATTAGTATCGGGATTTCGATAATGGTCACGTATAGTTCCTATTTAAATAAAAAAGAAAGTTTACCAAAATCAGCAATAACAATTGTTGGATTGAATTTATTTGTTTCATTATTTGCGGGTCTTGCTATTTTTCCAGCTGTATTTTCATTAGGAATGGAGCCAACAGAAGGGCCTGGATTACTATTTATCGTATTACCATCTGTATTTAGTCAAATTCCATTCGGTGGGTTTTTCTTAACAGTATTCCTTGCACTATTTACATTTGCGACATTAACATCGGCATTTTCTCTACTAGAGACTGTTGTTTCAGCATTAGCAAATGGTGAACAAGAAAGAAGAAGAAAATTATCATGGATAATCGGTTTCTGCATTTTCTTAGTAGGTATACCATCAGCGTTATCATTTGGAGTATGGAGTGATATTACGATTTTCGGAAAGAATATTTTTGATGCAGTAGACTTCTTATCTAGTAATATATTAATGCCACTTGGAGCACTATTTATTAGTATTTTCGTTTCATTCAAAATGGAAAAGAAGATGCTAGAAGCAGAGTTTTTTGTAGGTGGAAATTATGGAAAGAAAGTATTTACTTGCTGGGCATTTTTACTTCGATTTGTAGCACCGCTCGCAATAATTATTGTCTTTTTAAATGTAATAGGGATTATTTAATATTAAATGTTATAATATTCAGTAAAAAAGAAGGTGAATATTATAAAGACGCATTTGATAGAAACAGGGAAATACATGCATATTAGAGGGAAAAAGCTATACGTTGAAACGCATGGGAATGCTAAAAACAATCCAGTCTTATATTTGCATGGTGGACCAGGGGAAAGTTGCTATGATTTTTCATTTCATCAATCGGAACGTTTAAAAGATTCTCTATATGTAATTATGATTGATCAAAGAGGTGTTTGTCGCTCAGAAGAAATTACTGAAGACGAAGCTTTTGGATTAAATGATTTGATTGAAGACTGTGAGGAATTAAAAAAAGTATTACAAATTGAGAAGTGGTCTATAATTGGACACTCTTTCGGTGGATATTTAGCATTGCTATATGCGTCGATTTATCCAAGTTCAATAGAGAAAATAATAATTGAAGGACCAACTTTTGATTTTGCATTAACAAGTAGGGCTTTGTTACAAAAAACAGGGCATTTATTAAAAAAGTACGGAAAAAAAGAAGTAGCAGAAGAGTCCATCGCTTATTCATCTAGCAATGCTAGTTCAGCAGAGTTGTTAGAAGCTTATATAAGGCTAAGTGATGAATTAGAAGAAAAAAGAATGGAGATTTACAATAATAAGGAAGATAGGACAGATGAGAGTTTATACAGTGATGAAGAGTGGGAAATATTTTCAAATCGCTCCAAAATTCACTTTGATAGATTGAAATTAGAGGGAGCATGTCACACATCATTATTATCAAAAATAAAAGATGTACAAAGTCCAATGTTATTAATAGTAGGAAAACATGACGTGGTAACGTGTGAAAAACAAATTAAAACATTTAATAAAGATGCCCGAAACGGCAAGTATATCGTATTTGAAGAGAGCGGTCATTCACCTCATTATGAGGAAGCAGATCGATTTGCAGAAACAGTCATAGATTTTTTGAAATTTAGAAAAGGGTGCTTCTATAAATGAGAGGCACCCTTTCTAAATTTCTGGATATGTGATTGTGATGTTAGGCCACTTACTTTGCCAATTCTTTTTTATAACTCTGTTTTTGTACATATGTAATCGTTCTTTCGATTCAAGAAAATGAGCTGTTGGTCTCACTTGTAAGGAAAGAACATCTTCAATACCACATGGGGCTGTTAATATGACGTTGTTTCGTTCATCAAGTGTAACCCCTAAAGCTGTTGCTGTTTCAGGGAATTTAGAAATAGCATTAACAGAAGAAGAATATGGTGGCATATTATTTACTACATGCATACGAGCTTGATTCTTTACTGACCAAGGTATAGAGGCATCTAAATTTATTAGATTCTTTTCTAATAATTGTTCGTATACCTCATTTTTACGAAAAGGATCAAAATAAATGACATCAACGTCTGGTGTAGTCGTCCTTACTTCATAGTCATGTAAAGTATCCCAAATTTTAGAACGAACAAATCCGGCACAAATCCACCAATCAGGTAGTTCTAATGATTTCGCCATTTGTAATACATTCATCATCCATTCATCGTTTTCTATTAAATGAATTATATCTTGCTCTGTTTGTATATTCATTGATAAACTCACCTTTCTAGTAAATTAATGTATTAGTTCAATAATCCATAAAATCCAGTAAGCACCTGGTACAAATAGTAGTTGTGCTAATAATGTACCGAAAAGTCTAGAAATCATTAGCCAACCGTACATTTTACTCATAGATTCAGCACCATGCTCTGATTGTAAAGCACGTTCTGTTAAAAGAGCGATGCGTGGATCGAGTAGTACTGTTAATAAAATTGTAGCAAAACCATTTACAAGACCAGAAGCTGTACTTGCGTTTGTTGCATAGTCTGGATTTAGAAAAGAAGCGTAAAGGGCAGAAAGAACACCTGCTGTATAAATAGCAGTAGCAAACATGTTAATAAGCATAATACGTTTTGGAATACCACCGATACGCAGTCTATGAATCATTTCTAACTTTGGAAACCGTACATATTTGTTTGTGTACTTTAATTTTTGAATGTTATTCGTTTTCATCATTCGAATGAATGAACCATCTGTTTCAAAGTTTTGAATGACGTATCCAAATAGTTTTGTCAAAGTTGGATACAGTATAATCGCGAGCAATGTACCGATAGAAGCAGATAATAGAACGAGCCGTATAATATGCTCTAAATCAATAGAAGAATCTAGTTTTGCTTCATCGACAATACCACCGATTAAAAAGGCTTGTAGTAAGTTAGATGTTCTTGAAATAAGCAGTACCATTCCTACGACGGATAAGGCAACGGCAATCTTTTTTAAACGTACACCAGCTAATCGAATACTATAAGAGCTAGTTTCAACAGCATGGATAATAATTGTGAAAGCCATTATAAAAATTAACGTAATTGACATTTGTTTCACCAGTTTCTATTAAAATAATTGTAACTTTTTTACTTTACCATATGTATCTTTTTTTGTAACTGAAAGTATGTGACATAGGAAAAGTAATTTTTCAGAAAAAAGATAATGATAGTATAATAGAAGGAGAAAAGGGAAAAGATGTTATACGTTACTTATAAAGTAAAATGAGCGGGGGAATGAAACATGTACACAACATTTCTATTTGATTTAGATGGAACATTAACGGATCCGAAAGAAGGCATTATAAATTCAGTATTGTATGCATTAAAAAAGGTTGGCATAGAAGAATTACATGTAAGCGAGTTAGATTCATTTATTGGTCCTCCCATTCAGCAATCATTCATAGAGAGATATAATATGAGTGAAGGAGAGGCTGAACGAGCTGTTTTTTATTTCCGTGAATATTTAAAGCAGCGTGGTTTGTTTGAAAATAATGTATATGAAGGTATTCCGGATCTTTTACAACAATTAAAAAATCCAGCTAATCGTTTATTTGTAGCAACTTCAAAGCCTACAGTATTTGCAAAACAAGTACTAGAGCACTTTCGATTAACGGATTATTTTGAAGATATCGTTGGAAGTAATTTAGATGGTACAAGAATAAAAAAAGAAGAAATCATTGCTCATATTTTACAAACAAATGAAGAACTTAATAAAGAAGAAATTGTTATGATTGGAGATAGAAAGCACGATATAATTGGTGCGAATCGTAATGAAATTGCATCGATCGGCGTTTTATATGGCTATGGTAGTGAAACGGAATTGACTGAAGTTGGTGCGACTCATATTGCGAATGATGTAAAAGAACTACATCATTTTTGTATAGAGAATAGTTTAATAAAGCAGTAAATATAGAGACTAGCCCCCCCTTTATAACGTCTGACGATGAAATCGTTTTTTGTTTAAAGGGATTTTTTATATGTAATCGAATACTTATAATTAGACATTTTTAGCATGAAAAATTTGTATGAATAAGAGGAGGGGTGTCAGAATCAAAAGATTAGTAGTAGAAGTTTATCTATAAAAGTTTGAATTTTCAGTTTAAAGGAGGGGTATAATTGGAGCTAGTTATTATATTATTAGCACTTAGTTTACTTATGTTTGTAGCATATAGAGGGTTTTCTGTTATTTTATTTGCACCGATATTTGCATTATTTGCGGTATTTTTGACAGAGCCTAGTTTTGTATTACCTTTCTTTTCTAATATCTTTATGGAGAAAATGGTAGGATTTATAAAGTTATATTTCCCTGTATTTTTACTAGGAGCAATATTTGGGAAAGTGGTAGAAATGTCAGGGATTGCGGACTCTATTGCAAAGACAATTATAGAGTTAGTTGGTGAAAAACGTACGATATTAGCGATTGTATTAATGGGAGCTATTTTAACGTATAGTGGTGTTAGTGTGTATGTAGTAGTGTTTGCTGTATATCCATTCGCAGCTAAGTTGTTTCGACAAGCGAATATTCCAAAGCGTTTAATCCCTGGGACAATCGTGCTTGGAGCAGTTACATTTACAATGGATGCGCTACCTGGATCACCACAAATTCAAAACGTAATACCTACAACATTTTTCAAAACGGACATTTATGCTGCGCCAATACTTGGAATTGTAGGAGCAATTTTTGTTCTTACATTAGGTTTACTATATTTAGAGAGTAGACGTAAGAAGGCGAAGGCAGCAGGTGAAGGGTACTTTGGTTTTAACGATGGGAATACTGAAATGGCAGCATCTTTACAAGTAGAACAAAAAGATATGCCGTTACTTAAAAGTATTGAAATTACAAGAGCACAGCAAGTAATTGCTTTTATTCCACTTATTTTAGTAGGTGTAATGAATAAAGTTTTTACTATTATGATACCGAAGTGGTATCCGAACGGTTTTGATTTTTCTACAATTGGTATGAAAGCATTTGGAAAAGTAGAATTAAGTGCAGTAGTTGGAATCTGGTCAGTAGAATTGGCACTTATTATAGGTATAGTAACTACGTTATTATTATATTGGAAACGAGTAGTAACAGGATTTCAAGCTGGATTGAATACAAGTATTGGTGGAGCATTACTTGCAACGATGAATACAGGAGCTGAGTTTGGATTCGGTGGTGTCATCGCAGCACTTCCGGGATTTGCGATTATGAGAGATGGCATTTCTGCTACATTCACAAATCCTTTAGTGAATGGAGCAGTTACGACGAATATTTTAGCAGGTATTACAGGCTCTGCATCAGGAGGAATGGGAATTGTTTTAAGTGCAATGGGAGATAAGTTTATTGCAGCGGCTCATCAATTTGATATTCCGTTAGAAGTAATGCATCGTATCGTATCAATGGCATCAGGTGGAATGGATACACTACCACATAACGGGGCTATTATTACTATTCTTACAGTAACAGGATTAACTCATAAACAGTCATATAAAGATATATTTGCAATTACAGTTTTGAAAACGCTTGCTGTATTTTTAGTTATCGCGTTCTATACTTTAACAGGAATTTATTAAATAGATATTTTATAGACAAAAACATGAATTAGGGGAAAGAAGGGGTGGAGTACTTGCAAGAAGTTGCTGAATTTCGTATGCCGAAGTCTGTATTATATGGAAGAAATTCGCTTAAAAAACTGGGGGAACAATCCAAGAAGTTTGGAAAAAGAGCATTTATAATAACTGATACAATTATGGAGAATTTAGGATATGTTGAGAGGTGTATACAACAATTAAATACGAAAGGGATTACTATTATTACATATAATAAAGTAAATGCTGAGCCTACAAATATACACGTGTTAGAGGCGTTAACTATTTGTAAAGAAGAAAAATGTGATTTTATTATCGGCCTTGGTGGTGGAAGCTGTATTGATGCAGCAAAAGCAGTTGCGGTGTTATATACAAATGGCGGAGAAGTGGAAGATTATGTCCAAAAGGATATGGAAATAGACAATGATCCGCTGCCACTCATTGCAATTCCAACAACTTCGGGTACTGGGTCGGAAGTAACAAGTGTAGCAGTAATTACGAATAAACGAACAGATGTAAAAATGATGATGAAGCATCCGAGTTTTACCCCGCAAGTAGCAATTATTGATCCGATTTTAACACGTTCGGTACCACCTCATATTACAGCAGCAACAGGGATAGATGCATTATGTCATGCAGTCGAAGCATATATTTCTAAAGTTTCACAATCACTTACAGATGTACTCGCTCTTTCAGCAATTGAAAGTATTATGAAGTATTTACGTATTGCATATGAAGATGGAGAGAATATGGAGGCAAGAGAAGCGATGATGATTGCTTCTTTACAAGCTGGAATTGCATTTTCGAATGCATCTGTTACATTAGTTCATGGAATGTCGAGGCCTATAGGAGCATTATTTCATGTACCACATGGTATATCGAATGCAATACTATTACCTACAGTTTTAGAATATACAAAAGGTAGTGCGGTAAAAAGATTAGCGGAAATTGGCCGCTGTTTAAATAAAGATTTGTATTCAGATTGTGATGAAGAAATAGCCGACTACACGCTGAGGGAAATAAAAAAACTTTGTTTTGATCTTCGTATTCCAAATTTAAAAGAATATGGAATTGGTGAAGGTGAATTTGAAAAAGCTGTTTCTAAAATGGCGTCAGATGCAATTGAAAGTGGAAGTCCAGGAAATAATCCACGAGTACCATCCTATGATGAAATCAAGCAGTTGTATCGAGAATGTTTTCATTATCGATATGAAGATTCTATAAAAATATCAGATAATTAATTTCAGAATATTCTTATAAAATTTCCTTGGAAATAGTTAAAACAAGACTTTATATTTCAAACGTAAAGTCTTGTTTTATTATATATAATATATACAATAAAATGTTATAATTAGCTAAAAAAATAGTGTGAGGTAGGTGTTGTTATGAAAACAATAGGATTAATTGGTGGTATGAGCTGGGAATCAACTACTGAATATTATCGAATCATAAATGAAGAAATAAAAGAGAGATTAGGAGGGTTACATTCAGCAAAATGTATGATTAATAGTGTGGACTTTGAAGAGATTGAACGATTCCAGTCTAACGGAGATTGGAATGGAGCAGGAGAAGTATTAGGGAATGCAGCATATTCGTTACAGAGGGGAGGAGCCGATTTTATAATTATTTGTACAAATACAATGCATAAAGTAGTTGAGAAAATAAAGGAGAATATTCATATTCCAGTCTTACATATTGCTGATGCAACTGCAAAAGAAATTAAAAGAAAAGATATTCAAACAGTTGGTTTGCTTGGAACTAAATATACAATGGAGCAAGATTTCTATAAATCACGTATTGAAGAGAAACATATAAAAGTAATGGTACCATCAGAAAAGGATAGAGATAAGATAAACGAAGTAATATATACGGAATTGTGTTTAGGAAAGATAACATCTCAATCTAGAGTATATTATAAAAGAGTTATAGAAGAGCTAGTACAAGAAGGGGCACAAGGAATCATATTAGGTTGTACAGAAATAGGATTATTAATAAAGCAGGAAGACGTATCCATTCCGATATTCGACACAACCCATATACATGCAGTTGAAGCAGTTAATTTCGCCTTAAAAAATAGAGTATAATTATATTATGTAACCTAGTTCGCATGTGTGGAAAACATTCAGAAAATATTTTATAATGTAAGTGGTTACATTTAAGGGGGAATGCGTATGTTTTCAGTTCAACCAATCGCATTTGTACATAATGAAAGAAGGGAAATAAAAGATGATGAGTGGGGAGAAGTAAGATCCTATATTACTTTAACTGAAATGTATACAGAGGAAAGTATACAAGGGATTGAAGATTTTTCTCATATTGAAGTAGTTTTTTATTTTCATAAAGTAACTGATGAACAAATTCAATATGTTGCTAGACACCCTAGAAATAATCATGATTATCCTAAAGTAGGCATTTTTGCACAGCGTGGGAAAAATCGTCCGAATCGCATAGGAGCAACAATTGTAAAGGTGATTAAAAGAGAAGGTAAATCAATTATTGTTGAGGGGCTAGATGCTATTGATGGCACCCCTATATTGGATATAAAGCCAATAATGAAAGAGTTTATGCCGAAAGAAGAAATTCTACAGCCTAAATGGGCAACGGATATAATGAGACAGTATTGGAAGGGGAACGGAGTAAAATGAGAATATATGAGGCAACAATTGCAGATTTAGATGGACTAGCATCAGTTTTTAATAACTATCGTATGTTTTATAGACAAGATTCTGATATAGAAGGAGCAAAAGTATTTTTACGAAATCGAATGGAGAGAAAAGAATCTGTTATTTTTGTGGCAGTTGAAGACGGTGAATATATTGGATTCACGCAATTATATCCATCATTTTCGTCTATTTCGATGAAAGAATTATGGATTTTAAATGATTTATTTGTACAAGCTGCTAAGCGCGGAGCAGGAACAGGAAAAAAATTATTAGAAGCAGCGAAAGAATTTGCCTTAGAAAATGGTGCAAAAGGTGTAAAATTACAAACAGAGATAGACAATTTATCAGCGCAGCGATTATACGCTGAAAATGGATATTTGAGAGATAATCGTTATTTCCATTATGAATTAACGTTTTAAAAAATATTAGATGAAAAAGAGGCGCATTCATTTTGAAGGCGTCTCTTTTAAATTGCATTATAGTTGATTTAAAACCCAATTTGTTGCATCTTCAAAGTTTTCTGCAATGTAGTTTGGTTCAATCTGAGCCCATTTGTCTCGGTATGTATGTAAAGCATCATATCCAGCGCCTGTTCGGACTAGAATCGTTGTCGCGTTTACTTTTGCTCCTGCAACAATATCAGTCCAGCGATCACCCACTACAGCACATTGTGTTAAATCAAGCCCATGTTTTTTTGCTGCTTTAAGCAGCATGCCTGTACTTGGTTTTCGGCATTCACAACCATCACCATGTTTATGAGGACATACGTAAATATCATCAAAACCGAAGCCTTCTAATTCTTGTGAAAAATCGGTTATAGTCGCTATTCCATCCGCAATACCTGGTTGATTTGTGAAAGAGAAAATTTTTATATTATTAGCTTTTAGTTTCTGTAAGGATGTTTTTGTAAAAGGGAATAATGTAAAAGATCCTGGGTAATGTATTGTAGTATCGCCACCAATTGTACCGTCACGATCAATGAAAATTGCTTGAATGTTTGTCATAGTTATAGTCCTTTCCATTAAAAAGTAGTTTAAAAATATTTTACAAATCGGTAACCATTTACTTCGTATCCTAATTTTTTGTAAAAAGGATGAGCTTCTACTCTTTTTGTTCCACTAACTAGCCATGTGCCAATGCAATTATGATTCTTTGCTAATTGCTCTGCATAAGCCATTAACACTTGTCCAATGCCTTTTCGTCGTATTGTAGAATCGACGCTAATAATTGAAATTTCTCCATACCGAGTTACATCTTCTAAATTTTCACGTATACGAAACCCAAGTAATCCAGATATAGTTTCTTCTTCCTCATAAACATATAAAAAATCAAAAGGACTCATTTGTACGAATTGCAATCGGTTGTTCATATCTTCATAGGAAATAGAGGAACCTTTTAATTCTTTCGTCAAAGAGCAAAGTGCATCTATATCGTCTATCGTTGCTTCACGAATTTGAAAAGACATATTATCCACTCCAATAAAATGTAATCAAACATTTATTATTCTGTTAAAAAATATTTTTTCCTGCTAGGAAAATAAATATTTATAATGATATATAGATAGTTATATGTTATTCTTTTCCTTGTTTGTATTGGAAATGGAAAGAAGGGGAATGTATGTTAGAAGTAAATATCCGCTCTGCTGGATATGAAATAGGTGAAAAAACAATTCATGATATTGCCTTTTCGATTGAGCAAGGTGAATTAGTTGCTCTTATTGGAGCAAATGGTGCCGGGAAAAGTACGACGATTAAAACGATGCTCGGGTTACTCGTAAATGTGAATGGTGAAATATCATTTGGCGAAAAGAAAAATCCGTATGCATACGTGCCCGAACATCCAACTTATTATGATTATTTGACGCTCTGGGAACATATTGAATTATTAATGGCTGCTCGTGAGAACGAAGCCGGAAGCTGGGAACGGAAAGCTGAAGAATTATTACATATGTTTCGAATGGATAAACATAAACATGAGTATTTATCAAAGTTTTCAAAAGGAATGAAACAAAAATCGATGCTTATATTAGCTTTTTTAACTGAGCCAGATTTTTATATCATTGACGAACCTTTTATTGGTTTGGATCCGGTAGCTACGAAAGAGTTTTTAAATTATTTATATAAAGAAAAAGAACGCGGGGCAGGAATTTTACTTTGTACGCACGTATTAGATACAGCTGAAAGAATTTGCGAAAGATTTTTACTCATCTCACAAGGTACATTAGTCGCAGATGGCCATTTAGAGGCAATTCAAACGTTAGCAGAAATGCCAGGGAATTCACTGTTAGATTGTTTTGATGTAATCGTAAGGCGTGAACAGCATGATTAAAAAACAATTTTATAATAGGTTGCGCCATGAACTAAGGCGGAAATGGAAGTCTATACGTTCTATAACTGATTGGACGGTTGCGCTATATATTATCATTCCAGCACTTATATTTATAGGGATTTATTATCGTTCACTATGGATAGAAGAACTATCGATGGGAGAGACGGTTTATTTCGGATTAGGTCTACTTGCATTTTACGTGATGACATATGTAAGAGGAGTTCGTTCATTTTTTGAACAAGCGGATAGTTTATTTTTAATTTCATATCCTGCTCATATGAAAAAGTTAATCCAGTATGGTCTGACATATACGTTTATTCGGATAGTGATAACGAATGTAGTGGTAGTAGTTGTTATGTTACCAGTGTTGCTGAAAAGTATTGGAGTGACGAAGGTACAAGTCGTATTATTTTGGCTATTCTTTACTGTATTTCGATTTATGTTGTCGTTATTAACGAGATGTATTCATGTACGTGTGGGGAAACGATGGTTACTGTGGATTATCAAAAATGTAATATTTTCTATAAGTCTATCCTTTTTTGGAGTGAGTCTATTTTTTATTTATAAAAATCCATTTTATTCTATACTATGTATCGGTCTAGCAGTTTTTCTCATTATCGTATTGATAAAAGAAAAACTAAATTATAAAAATTCCTTTTTTAAGGAGGTTGAGAAAGAGAAAGAAGAAAGTATGCGCTGGACGAGTGGGATTATGCAAGTTGGTGGTCATGCGGCTAAACCGAGTAGTTCGAATAAAAAACCGTGGATGTTTCCTCGTTCTAAAAAGTTTTTAGGGAAGAAAAAGGATTATCGTATTGTTGAATCCTTTTTGAAAGAATTTTTCCGTACAAGTAGTGCGCGAATATTTTATATTCAAATTGTATGTATAAGCACTGTAAGTATTATTATGAGTCCGAGGTGGATTTCAGCTATAATTCTTGTATTTACTTTAGTTGCAATTTCCCGCTATGCGCGTGATTATTGGACTGAATTTACGAAAAAAATGTTTCTTCATTTATATTGTGATGAAGGCAAATTACTCTTGTTAAGATGGAAGGCCGATCGCTATTTATTGTTGCCAGTAATACTTTTGTATGGAATAGTTATACTTTCTCATTTTTATTTATTACCAGCTACAATTGCCGGGATTATTTTTATAGTATTAATTGGTTGGATAGTATTCTTACCATAGAAAAAAGAGCCGGAAAATGGCTCTTTTTTCTAATCCGTAACACATTGATAAATAAAATATACTAAAACGAGGATGCTTGCGGCGGAATACATGACATCTAAAGTCATCGGATCTCCTCCTCATTATTGTTGTATTTTTATTGTATGAAATCTTACAATTTCATATTCAAGTGAAAAATATGTGAACGTTAACAAAATTGTAAAGTGCAAAAATTACAATCATTTTGTATAATAGAGGAAACAACCGTTATATATATAATGAGTGAAAGGGGAGGAAACATACATGCCAAATTGGTTTAGAAAAACCTTAGTCGCATTAATTACCGTATTTACATTTGGTCTAGTGACGCCTCCTTCCATATTGCTTGATAATGCCAAAGCTGCGGACAAGCCTACGAGCACAGCTGGGCAACAAAATTTGGAGAGTACGTCCTATACATATGAAGAAACGAATGACAGGTTAACCACCGATACTTTTATTACTTATGCAATGCAAGAAGCAGAGAAGCAGTCGATGCAAAAGTTTGGCACTAAAATTGGTCCAGTAATTGAAGATGAGTTTAAAGATGTAATATTACCGAAGATTGAAGAGGCAATTGCTGAACTAGCAAATGATGTACCGGAAGATTCGCTACAATCATTAGCGATTTCTCAAAAGCCAGCTGGTGGAAATAATGAAAAGATTTTTCACGTTTACGATACGAAAACAGGAAATGACTTATTGCGTTTCCACGTAAGAAGAGATCATCCACCGCAAGATGGTTATTATTTTAATTTCCATTATCATCGTTTTGATGATGGATACAATGGGCATCATGAATTAGGGAATATTTATTGGAATACGAATGTACCACCAAAATGGCTTTCGTAAAAAGAACAAGTGAAAATCTTGTTCTTTTTTTATGTTGATAAAAGGGTAAGACAACTATGTTGTTGAATAAGATAGGTTTAGAAAAAAGAAGCAGAGGGAGTATGGAAATGCAAAAATATATTGTTTTTGACTTTGATGGCACATTAGTAGATTCACAAAATATATTTGTACCAATTTATAATCAACTTGCTGAAAAGCACGGATATAAAACGGTAAGGGAAGACGAAATCGAGTATTTACGCAAGTTAACGATGCCGGAGAGATGTAAACAACTCGATGTACCGCTATATAAACTACCAGTATTAGCGCTGGAGTTTTATAAATTGTATCAACCTGCCATAAAAGATCTTATTTTGTTCCATGGGATGAAGGAAGTATTAGATGAACTACATAAAAAAGGTTACGGAATTGCAGTCATATCATCGAACTCAGAAGAGCATATTCGGGCATTTTTACACAATAATGGTATAGAAAATATACAAGAAGTGTATTGTTCTAAAAATTTGTTCGGTAAAGATAAAATGATAAAAAAGTTTTTAAAATCGAAAAAAATAACAGAGAAAGATATGTTGTATGTCGGTGATGAACAGCGAGACGTAGCAGCTTGTAAAAAGGCTGGGGTGAACGTAATTTGGGTATCTTGGGGATATGATGTCATTGAAACAGTGAAAAAAGATGCACCAGATTATATGGTTCATAAGCCGATGGAAATTGTGCAAGTAGTACAAGGAGCGTATTCTTAATATGAATACACTTCGAGCAGGTATTCATCATATTGAATTTTGGGTAGCAAATTTAGAGGGGTCCATTTCTTTTTATGATGTATTATTTTCCACAATTGGATAGAGGAAGTTAAATGATGTATCATATAGTGCAGGTAAAAGTGAAATATATTTTAAAGAAGTAGATGGGGAGATTGTAAAGACTTTAGGACCAAGACATATTTGTTACCGAGCTATTAAAAGAGAAGTTGTTGATGAGGTAGCAAATTTTCTTTCTAGTATGAAAGTTAACGTAATACGTGGTCCGATTGAAAGGAATCATCATTCGGAAGGGTACTATACGATTGATTTTTATGATCCGAATGGGTTTATTATAGAAGTAGCTTACACACCAAATGTAGAAATGTAAGGGGAATAAACATGAAGACAATTACAGCATGGCAAAATAATATACAAATAGTAAAAGAAGCAGTGGGTATTGAGGAAATTTTCAAAGGTTTCTCACCTGATAAGAAATATATAATTACGAGTGCAAATAATGAAAAATATTTATTGCGGACAGGCGATATAAAAGAGTATGAAAGAAAGAAAATAGAGTTTCAAATTTTAAATGAAATGCAAAACCGTAGTGTGCAAGCACAAAAACCAATTGAAATGGGTTTGTTGGCAGAAGAAGGTTTATGCTATGGCATTTTTTCATATTTAGAAGGGGAAGATGCGAAGAAGCTATTGCCTACGTATTCACCAAAAGAACAATATAATATTGGTATAGAGGCAGGAAAAGATTTAGCAAAAATGCATACATATAAAGCTCCTAATGATATACTTCCATGGTATGAAAGGGCTATGAAAAAACATCGGAAATATTTAGAGGCATACAAAACATGCGGAATAAAAATAAAAAATGATGATAAAATCATTAAGTTTATCGATGAAAATGAAAAATATTTACAAAACCGCCCCAATCGATTTCAACACGATGATTTTCATTTAGAAAATATAATTGTACGGGATGGAAAGTATGTAGGAGTTGTTGATTTTAATGGCTACGACTGGGGCGACCCACTTCATGATTTCGTAAAAATCGCACTATTTGCACGGGACATTAGTATCCCATATGCGATTGGACAAATTACTGGATATTATAACGGAAGAATACCTGAGGAGTTCTGGAGATTATATGCGGTGTACGTTGGCATGACGGTTTTCTCTTCAGTTGTCTGGACATTACGAGCAGCACCGCATATGTTAGATGATACGTTAGAACGTCTTGCTGTAGTTTTAGAGGATCATAAAGACTTTGAGCTATTAAAGCCAAATTGGTTTCAACCAGAAAAAATTGATATGAAATAGAAAAGGTAGGTGTGGGTCACATCTACCTTTTATTTTTTACCATTCTTCGTTTTGAAGTAGTTGCAATGCTAATTTTAAATCCACATCTTCTTGTATATGTTCCGGAGTCCACGGGATATGTATATGTGGTTGTATACCAATTCCGGACATTCCTTTGCCCTTATCTATAATTGAAAGTCGTGAAGTAGGGTAGTAAAGAGCGAATGTATCAGCCCATTCCATTACTGCTAAATTAGAATAATCATTTAAACCAGCAGTAGGACGACCTATTACTTTTACTTTCAATGATTTTTTTGCAACTTCTACAAAAGAATCACCAGAACTCCCACATGTAACATCTGTTAATATAACTACTCTACTCGGTAATTTTCGCCCATGTATTTTTAATGTCTGGAGTTCTTTTGGTAACCCAGAAGTATCAAATGTAACGAATCCTTTTTTATAATTCTTTTTTAAATCTTGAATAAACATATTAGTGAATAATTTGGAAAGTTCATCTAAAGAATCATAATCTTCTATTTCTATGTCTTTCATTCTTAAATGAAAGTTTCGTTCTGTATGATTTAATTGCATTGTTTCTGAAGAATCGAAAAGAGAAATTTCTTTGTCTTCAAATAAGTAAGGAAGTAGGTTAAAAAATGCATCATCACTTCCGCCACGATTTAATCGCACATCTATAATTAAATTCGGAAAAGCATTAAGCTTATTTTTGTGTGAGTCTAATAATGTATTAATAGCTTCAGCATTTGCGAAATCCGTCAAAGTAATTAAGAGTGTATCTTTATTATATTGTTTAAATGAATAAATGGGCGTGTATTCGCTTTGTTTATACTTTTGTAAAGTAATGGTTTCGGTTACTTCATCTTCATCTATAAGTGTACAATTTGATGATTGTAATAAAACATAATCCCATTTTTCATGTTCATATGTATTCTCGTTTAAATATTTCTTATATTTTATTATTAGATCAGGAATTTTCATATTGTCTAATGCAAGGATAGCTTGTCCTTTTTTTACTCGTTTTTCTTCAGACGTAGATGTAATATATAGGCGGTCTTCGTATCTTTTCACCTGGAAGCCAACACTGTTTAGAGGTTGATTGTTAGAGTACATTTTGAAAAACATATGCTTGTCTTTAAAGTCTAGTAAGTAATCACGTACGATTTCAGTAAATTGTACTGGTGTTAGTTCCCCTAGTCTCTCTAGTTTCTCAACTGCCTGTAAATAAGTAGTAGGATCGTCCCATCCTTCCTTATCTATACAGCCTGAATAATCGTGATGAGTAATCGAAACAACTTCTTTAAAAATTTCTGAGTACACGGCTTTTCCTCCTTACAATTTAAATAGTTAAATAAAGTGATTCTTTGTTCAATACGTAAAATCCTTTATTTGGATGGGAATTGTAATGGAAAATAGAGGGAAGTGTTATCATCCCTCTATTAAAACTTTATTTAATTTTCTTAAATGCAAGCGGCTGAGTACTTAACATAGCTGGCACATGTAACTGAAGAGATGGGAAATCACCACTTACATTCATTTCATAAGCGAATAATAAACTCATTTTCATTTGGAATAAATCAACTTTTGCAGAGAAGATGTCGTAATGATGATGCCCTAATTGAATATCCATCTCCATAAATTGTACAAATAACGAATTATCTCGTTTGTATACTTGTAATGTTCCATATGCAGGATGTTCAAAATTACCAGTATAATCCTCTAATTTATGAGAAGGTGTAGTCCCTTTAATTTGTTCAGGAAGTGATTCAGTTGCTTCTTTCATCATTTCCTTCATATTTTCAGTATCTTCTACAGCACGTTTATGCCAAGCGATAGATTCTAATTCAAGTAGTTCGTCATAAATTTGATTAGCGAGATAAGTAGGTAGTAATGTGCCTCCGGCATTCGTTAATATAACAAGACCCACATTTTCATTTGGCATGAATGAAACAAGCGCTGAAAATCCATCAATATTACCGCCATGATGAATCACCTTTTTACCACGATAAGCGCTTATAAACCATCCAAGACCGTAACTATTTAATGGAGATTCAGGAAGTGATAAAACTGGTTGATCTGGAATGGAATTATGTGGTGTATACATTTGTTGTAATAATTCAGAGGAGAGTAATTCATGGTCTCCAAATTTCCCTTTGTTTAAGTGAAGAAGTACCCAATTTGCCATATCTTCAATTGTAGAATTAATACACCCAGCAGCGCCGACTGTATCGATGTTATGGAATGGAACTTCTTTTATATCACCTTCATTTTCAATGTAAGGTAAAGCATAGTCATCTGTAGTTTGTGAATCTGTAACAGAGAAGTTTGTATGCCTCATATTTAAAGGCTCTAAAATATGTTCTGTAACATATTGTTCCCATGTTTGATTCGTAATGTTTTCTACAATATAACTAATTGTCGCATACATTAAGTTGTTATAAAGAAATGAAGTCCGAAACGGTGCATCAAGCGGTAAATGTTTTATTTTTTCGACAAGATCTTCTCGAGATAAGGAAGAGCTATACCAAAGAGCCTCATGACGGCTTACACCAGTTCGATGAGAAGCTAAATCTCGTCCGGTAACTTGTGAGCTAGCAAGTAGTTCAGATAAAGAGAAGTTAGGTATATAAGACTGGACAGGACTATCCCAATTAAATTTTTTTTGTTGTGCTAATAAACTTAATGAAAGTGTGCCAAAAGCTTTCGTTGAGGAACCAATTGCGAACCGAGTACTCGGTGTAACAGCCTCTTTTGTCTCTATATTACGATAGCCGAAACCTTCTGAAATAATAACTTCACCATTTTTTATAACAGCTACAGCACAACCAGGAACATGTAAATCCTTCATCATTTTTTCAACCGTTGTTTGTAAAGATGTCATAACAGGCGTTTCAATTTTAGACATACTTCTAACCTCCAAATATAAATTTTGTTCTACCGCACTATACTTTCGGTAATAGAAAATAAAAACCTTTATAAATATGGAAAGTTAATAATTTTGTAAGAATGAATAAAATTATTATTTATTTAGAATTTTATTTTTATTATAATTAATTTAAATTAAGATTTAGAAAAGATGGTGAAGAAGTGTGCTAACAATAAAGAGAGTGCTTTGTGATAATAAAAAAAATCCGATAGGTATAGATTCAAAAGTTGTTAAAATGAGTTGGCAGCTTGAGTCGAGGAACCGAAATGTAAAACAACTTGCTTATCAATTGCAGGTTGCGAAGGATAGAGATTTTGAGATTATAATGTTTGATTCACAAAAAGTAGAAACAGATCAAAGTGTACATATACCAGTCAATTCATTTTCATATAAAGCAGAGACGCGTTATTTTTACCGGGTAAAGGTATGGGATAATTACGGAGAAGAATCATCTTGGTCTAAAGTTGCATTTTGGGAGACTGGATTACAAGGGAAAGATAACTGGAGCGGGAATTGGATTGCTGCGAAAAAAGAGTGCACGCAAGTTATGTCCTTTAAAAAAAGCTTTTCTATTAAAAAAATAGTTAAAAAAGCACGTTTATATATTACTAGTTTAGGATTATACGATGCTTCTATAAATGGAGAGCGTATTGGAGATTGTTATTTTACTCCCGGATGGACAAGTTATGATAAAAGGGTATTGTATCAAACATATGATATAACGCATGTATTAAAGATTGGGCATAATGATATTTCTACTCTAGTAGGCAACGGCTGGTATAAAGGGCCGATTACCATGCATCATGTACGTAATTATTATGGGAAAAGACGTGCGGTAATTGCTCAAATACATATAACATATGAAGATGGAACGAAAGAAAAAATTGTAACAGATGAAACATGGAAAGTAACGCCAAGCCCTATTTTGTATTCGGAAATATATGAAGGGGAGGTTTATGACGCTAGGCTAGAAGAAAGTGATCAAGAGCTAGAAGATGTTGAAGTAATTGTGCATTCTAAGCAAATAATTGTTGCACAAGAAAATGAAGCAATTCGTAAAATGAAAATTATAAAACCGATCGCTATTTCAAAACTACCAAATCATGAATGGCTTATTGATATGGGACAAAATATGGTAGGTTGGGTTCAATTTATAGTCCGTTATGTTTATAGTGGCCAAAAGATAGAATTGCATCACGCTGAAATATTGAATAAAGACGGTAGTTTTTACGCTGGAAATCTCCGAAAGGCAAAACAAAAAATAGTGTATATAGCAAAAGGAGAGGAAGAGGAGACGTTTGAACCTCATTTTACATATCAAGGCTTTAGGTATGTGAAAATAAGTGGATTAACCCAGCCACCTCAAATAGCAGATTTTGAAGGGGTTGTATTACATACAAATATGGAAAAAGCGACTGAATTTGAAACGTCGAATCCATTAATTAATCAACTGCATCATAATGTGGAATGGTCTCAAAGAGGGAACTTTTTTGATGTGCCAACAGATTGTCCTCAGCGAGATGATCGACTTGGATGGACAGGAGATGCACAAATGTTTATTGGGACAGCTACGCAAATTATGAATGTGCAATTGTTCTTTAAAAAGTGGCTCCAAGATTTATCATTAGATCAAAATGTTAATGGAGCTGTGCCGTTAGTTATTCCAGATGCGTTTGGGAAAAGAGCGGATTTTGATTTACATACTTCTGGTGGTTGGGGCGATGCAGCAATTATATGTCCGTGGGTTCATTATTTACATTACGGAGATGTATCGATTTTAAAAGAACAATATGACAGTATGAAGAAGTATATAGATTACATACGTTCACAAGGTGAAAATGAGTATTTATGGGATACAGGCTATCATTTAGGAGATTGGCTCGCATTAGATACGAAACCTGATGTATATGAAGGCGGAACAGACAAGCATTTTATTGGGACAGCTTATTATGCGTATTCTACATCGCTTTTACGAAAGGTTGCTGAGATTTTAGGTGAAAATACAGATGCTAAGTTTTATGCAGAGCTACATGGAAATATAGTTCAAGCGTTTCAAAATGAATTCGTTACACCGAATGGTAGGTTAATTTCAAATACCCAAACAGCCCACATATTAGTACTTCTTTTTGAACTAGTGAAAGATAATGTGAAGGAGAAAGTATTTAATCGCTTAATTGAGCTTTTAAAAGAAAATAAAAATCATTTAACAACAGGTTTTATAGGAACACCGTATTTAAATTTAATATTAAGCAAGTTTAACCGTCATGACCTTGCTTGTAAGCTTCTATTTCATGAAGATTATCCATCATGGTTATATCAAGTGAAAAAAGGTGCCACAACGATTTGGGAACATTGGGATGGCGTGAAAGAGGACGGAACACTTTGGAATGATAGTATGAATTCGTACAATCATTACGCATATGGCTCTATCGTTGAATGGATATATCGATATATTGTTGGAATAGAAGTGGATGAAACAAATCCCGCATATAAACATTTTTATGTACAACCACATTTTGATTCGAATTTAGAATGGATTAGAGTAAAACGTGAGACAGCTTATGGAGAAATTAAGATTGAGTGGCGTGTAGAAAATGAACAAGCCCTTCTACAAATTTCTGTACCACCTAATACAAGCGCTACATTACGGATAGATGAAATGAATTGGCAGGCAGAACATAATATGGAAAGGGATTTAGGATCGGGCGATTATAAATTTACTTTTTGTAAAAATATATTGGAGTAGAATTCTGTTTATATAGAAATATTTTTTATTGGTTAGGATGATTAAATTTACTATTTTTCATGTTATGATAAATTCCATATAAGATTGAAAGAAGGTTTTTCTACATATGAAACATGCTGAAAATGAATACTTAAATTTATGCCGTCATGTAATGGAGCACGGTACGAAGAAAGAAGATCGTACAGGGACAGGCACTGTATCTGTATTTGGTTATCAAATGCGTTTTGATCTAAGTAAAGGTTTTCCTTTATTAACGACAAAGAGAGTGCCGTTTCGCCTTGTAGCAAGTGAATTGCTTTGGTTTATGAAAGGTGATACAAATATTCGCTATTTATTGCAGCATAATAATAACATTTGGAATGAATGGGCATTTAAGAGCTGGGTAGAAAGCGATGAGTATACTGGTCCTGATATGACTGATTTCGGTCTTCGTTCACAACAAGATGAGGAATTTAAAGTGCAGTACGATGAGCAAATGGAATTGTTTAAAAAGAACGTTTTAGAAGATGATGATTTCTCAAATAAATATGGTTATTTAGGAGACGTATATGGTAAGCAGTGGCGTGCTTGGAAAACGACAGCTGGTGAGACGCTTGATCAGTTAAAAGATGTAATTGAAATGATTAAAAAAACACCAGACTCACGTCGTTTAATCGTTTCTGCTTGGAACCCTGAAGATGTACCAAGTATGGCATTACCGCCTTGTCATACGCTATTCCAATTTTATGTAGCAGATGGCAAACTTTCTTGTCAGCTATATCAAAGAAGTGGTGACATATTCCTTGGAATTCCATTTAACATTGCAAGTTATTCATTACTAACACATTTAATTGCACATGAATGTGGTCTTGAAGTGGGTGAATTTGTTCATACAATTGGAGATGCACACATTTATACAAATCATTTTGAGCAAATAGAAAAGCAATTGGCACGTGAACCACGTCCATTCCCGAAACTTACATTAAATCCAGATGTGAAATCTGTGTTCGATTTTGAAATGGAAGACTTAACGATTGAAGGATATGATCCACACCCAGCAATTAAAGCACCAGTTGCAGTGTAATTGTAGAGGAGATGAAAAGATGATAGTTTCATTTATGGTCGCAATGGACGAGAATAGAGTAATTGGTAAAGATAATAATTTACCTTGGCGTTTACCGAGTGAATTACAGTATGTAAAAAAAACAACGATGGGTCATCCGCTTATTATGGGCAGAAAGAACTATGAAGCGATTGGTAGACCACTGCCTGGAAGACGTAATATTATTGTAACTCGTAATGAAGGATATCATGTGGAAGGCTGTGAAGTAGCACATTCTGTAGAAGAAGTGTTTGAGCTATGCAAAAATGAAGAGGAAATTTTTATTTTTGGCGGGGCGCAAATTTATGATCTCTTTTTACCTTACGTAGACAAGTTATATATAACAAAAATCCATCATGCATTTGAAGGAGATACATTCTTCCCAGAAATCGATATGACAAATTGGAAAGAAGTTTTTGTAGAAAAAGGTTTAACAGATGAAAAAAATCCTTATACGTACTATTACCATGTATATGAGAAGCAGCAATAATAATAAAGGTTGATGTGAAAATTCACATCAATCTTTTTATTTGTATTCATCAATATGAGTTTATAGATGACATTCGATAGTGCTATAATGAAAGATGCATGTAAAAATGCTAAAATTTTCTAAAGTATTTGTGTAGAAAAAGGAGGAGAATCGATTGAGAAAGATATGGGGGATTCTTTTTCTTTGCTTAACATTCATGTTAGTTGGATGTGGTAAAGAAGAAAAACCACAAGAAGCATTTGATACATATGCAAAAGCATGGAATAAACAAAAATTTGCAGAAATGTATGATCAATTATCAGAAAAGGCAAAAAAAGATATTTCAAAGAAAGAGTTCACTGAGAAATATGAAAAAATTTATTCTGGCATTGAAGTGAAAGATTTAAAAGTAGAAACAGGGGAAGTAAAAGAAGATAAAAAAGATGAAGGTCCTGTCCCTTTTAAAGTAAGCATGGATACAGTGGGTGGTAAAATCACTTTTGGCCATGAAGCAAAAATGGTGAAAGAAAAAGATGGAGATAAAGAATCTTGGAAAGTAGATTGGACTCCTGATTTCATATTCCCAGGCATGACGAAAGATAGTAAAGTACGCATGCAAACGACGCAACCAAAACGAGGAGAAATATATGACCGTAACGGTAAATATCTTGCGGTAAATGGTAAAGCCTCTGAAATCGGAATGATTCCTGAACAGCTAGGGGATGCTGCTCCGCAAACGAAAGAAACAGTAGCGAAGTTGTTAAATATGTCTGTAGAAGAAATTGATCAAAAATTAGCTGCTAAATGGGTAAAACCAGGGTATCTCGTACCAATTGGAATTTTGCCTGAAGGGGCAACACAAAATACGTACATTGATTTACCAGGTGTTGCAACAAAACCTGTAAATGTTCGTACATATCCGTTAGGGGAAGCGGCAGCTCATCTGACTGGTTATATTGGAAAGGTTAATGCTGAAGATTTAAAAACGCTACAAAAGAAAGGCTATCAAGCTGATGACCCAGTTGGTAAAGCTGGTTTAGAGCAAGTATTAGAGGAAAAGCTACGCGGTAAAAAAGGTGGCCGTGTCTTTGTAGAAGATGCGCAAGGAAAAGAAATTAAAAACTTGGCAAAAACAGATGCTGTTGATGGAGAAAATGTAACTTTAACGATTGATAGTGCTGTTCAAGAAAAAACGTATAATGAAATGAAGGGCGAAGCTGGTTCAAGTGCAGCAATTAATCCGAAAAGTGGAGAAACAATTGCACTAGTAAGTAGTCCAGCATATGATCCTAATATAATTGCAAGAGGGACATCAAAAGCACAACGCGAAGCATGGAATAATGATCCGAAAAAACCAATGACAAATCGATTTACACAATTGTCGGTACCAGGTTCTGTATTTAAACCAATTACAGCTGCAATTGGTCTTGAAACGAAAACGATTGATCCAAAAGAAGAGTTGAAAATTGAAGGATTAAAATGGACAAAAGATTCTTCTTGGGGTAATTATTATGTAACGCGTGTAAAAGATGCAAATCCGATTGATCTTGATAAGGCGATGAAATACTCGGATAATATTTACTTCGCACAAGAAGCTTTGAAAATCGGAAAAGACAAGTTTATGAGTGAAGCGAAAAAATTCGGATTCGATGAGAAACTACCAATTGAATATGGATTCCCAGCTTCTAAAATCGCAAATGATGGTATTAAAAATGATATTCAAATGGCAGACACAGGTTATGGACAAGGGCAAGTATTAATGACGCCACTCCATCTAGCATTAACGTACGCACCAATTGTTAATGATGGAAACATACCTTCTCCATATATTATTAAAACAGATAAGCAACCAAAAGTTTGGAAAGAGAATGTAATTTCAAAAGGCAATCAGGATATATTAAAAACTGCTATGACGAAAGTAATTAATGATCCAGATGGTACTGGGAAAATTGCTAAAATTGATGGCATGACTCTTGCTGGAAAAACAGGTACAGCAGAATTAAAAGTATCAAAAGAGGCCGAAGGAAAAGAACTAGGCTGGTTCGCTGCATTTGATTTAAATTCACCAGATATGGTCATTACCATGATGATTGAAGATGTAAAAGGTAGAGGTGGAAGTAACATTCCAGCTGAAAAAGTAAAACATGTATTTCAAAAATAATATGTAATAAAAGGCTGGCTCTATAATTTGTAGAGCTAGCCTTTTTATATGAAGGAATTCTTAATATTTGTATACTGAATTTTAAGGAAACGAAATAAATCATTAACTTACGAAAAAAAAGTAGCTATTTTTTATTGACATCGATTAAAACTTTTTGTATTATACTTACATAAGGTAAGTTATTAACTTTTAAAAAACAAATCTTGAATTAAAGATAAAAAGAAAAAAGGGAGAGAATACAATGACAAAAGTACTATTTATTACAGCAAATCCAAATTCAGCAGAAGGTTCTTTCGGAATGGCAGTAGGGGAAGCTTTCATCGAAGCTTATAAAAACGAACATCCACAAGACGAAGTTGTAACAATTGATCTATTCAACACTACAGTACCAGCAATCGATGCAGATGTATTTGCTGCTTGGGGTAAATTTGCAGCAGGTGAAGGTTTTGAAACTTTAACTGAAGTTCAACAACAAAAAGTTGCAGCAATGAACACAAACTTAGAAACATTTATGCATGCAGATCGTTATGTATTCGTAACTCCAATGTGGAACTTTAGCTACCCACCAGTAGTAAAAGCATACTTAGATAACGTAGCAATCGCAGGTAAAACATTCAAATATACTGAAAATGGTCCAGTCGGCTTATTAGAAGGTAAAAAAGCGCTTCATATTCAAGCAACAGGTGGCGTATATTCTGAAGGAGCATACGCAGCTGTAGACTTCGGTCGCAATCACTTAAAAACTGTATTAGGATTTGTCGGTGTAAATGATACTGAATATATTGCAGTTGAAGGTATGAATGCAAACCCTGAAAAAGCACAAGAAATTAAAGAAGCAGCAATTGCTAATGCTCGTGAATTAGCAAAACGTTTCTAATATAGAATGCTTAAAAAGTCCAAACACTTGCTGTTTGGACTTTTTTTCTTCTTTTTCCTTCGTTTGTCTAGTATAATGAAGGTCGGAATGATAATAGGTGGGGGTTCTGTATGATTCAAACGTTTTTTAAAATCTTTTATTTAATTTTAATCGTAATTGCGATTACACCGAGAATGTGGCGTCTTAAAAGACAAGTAAATACGATGGCGCCACAAGAAAAAGATAATGCTGTGTATAAAACAACAAATTGGTTTGGTAAGAAAATGGTACGTGTAGCTGGAGGGACAGTAGAAGTGAAAGGACTTGAAAATGTTCCGAAAGACAAGCCAGTACTAGTTGTAAGTAATCACCAAAGTAATATGGATATCCCTATTTTACTAGGTTACTTAAATAAACCAATTGGATTCGTTTCAAAAGCAGAGATTAAAAAGTTTCCAGTTGTACCAACTTGGATGGAACTGATGAATTGTGTATTTATGGATCGTAGCGATCGTCGTCAATCTCTTCAAGCGATTAAAGATGGAATTGAACTTTTAAAGAATGGACATTCTATTGTAATTTTCCCTGAAGGAACGAGAAGTAAGGGTGGCGAAGTTGGAGAGTTTAAAGCTGGAAGTTTTCACCTTGCAGTAAAATCTGGTGTAGCAATTTTACCTGTAACACTAGATGGGACATATAAAATGTTTGAAGCGAATGGAAACCGTATGAAACCAGCTCATGCAACAGTAACAATTTCTAAGCCGATTACACCTGAAGAGTATGCGAATATGGATATTAAAGAGTTAACGAAGCATACACAGGAAGTTATCGCATCACAATTACATAAGTAATAAAAAAGGTTTCAGCTTGATATAAGCTGAAACCTTTTTATTATGCTGCAGGTAAGACGTAAAAGAGTACACAGAAGAACATCATCGCACTACCACCTAAGACGAAAAGATGCCAAATGGCATGATTGAAAGGCAACTTTTCCCAAAGGAAGAATATAGCCCCGACAGAATATAAAATTCCGCCTGCTAAAAGTAGTGAAAAACCATGTCCAGTTAGATTTTCATAAAGTGGTTTAATGGCTACGATTATGAGCCATCCCATTATGATATAACATAATGTTGATGCCTTAATAAAGCGACGTACAAAGAAAATTTTGAAGACGATACCTCCGATTGCTAGTGTCCATATAATAGCGAGTAACGTCCAGCCTAATGTTCCGCGAAGTGTAATAAGTAAAAAAGGAGTATATGTGCCAGCGATTAATAAATAAATGGCTGAGTGATCTAGTATAGTAAATAATTTTTCTACTTTTGGATGGTGAATGCTATGTAGCAATGTTGAAAACAAGTACAGTAAGAACATGCTTACACCATAAACCGTAAAGGCAACTACTGCAGATGCGGTACCATGTTTAGAGGCGTGAATAATCAATATAATTAAGGCAGGGATGCTTAAAATGGCACCGATACCATGTGTAATTGCATTTGCAATTTCTTCTTTAACAAATTGTGTCATTCGTGTCATTTTTTCAGTCATAATGCAAATCCTTTCTACTATCATAAAATAATATGTCGTTTCCCTTACCATATCATACACAAGGGCAATAGAAAATGAAATTTGTATAATTGATTATATTTTTGAATTTTTTTGACAAAAGGCAATGGATTTGTTGACGTTTTCAAACTTTTTTGACAAAATAAAATTATGTAATAGTAGGACAAGGAATCTACTAATAAAGGGGATGGAGAAATGTTTTCAAATATTGGCTTTCCAGGGTTAATTTTAATTTTAGTAGCTGTACTCATTTTATTTGGGCCTAAAAAATTGCCGGAGATCGGAAAGGCTTTAGGGGAAACGTTAAAAGAGTTTAAAAAATCAACGAAAGAATTGACAGATGACGCATTTCAAGAGAAGGAAAAGAAGGAAAAAATGTAATGTATTTTCCTTGGAATGGATAAATAAAGTGTGGTGAACGAGATGGAAGATCAAGAAATGAGCGTAGTAGAACACATTGTTGAGCTTCGTAAACGAGTAATATATACAGTCTTATCATTTGTATTATTTTTAATTATTGGATTTACTTTTACGAAGGATATATATTTTTGGCTCGTAAAAGACTTGCCGATGAAGTTAACAGTTCTGGGACCGAGTGATGTATTGTGGATTTTTTTCTCGATTGCTACAGTATTTGCTATCGTTTGTACAATTCCTTTTGCTGCTATACAAATTTGGTTATTTGTAAAACCGGGTTTACATCCAAATGAACAAAAGATGACAGTGATGTATATACCGGTATTGTCCATATTATTTATTGCTGGTTTATGTTTTGGATATTTCGTTGTAATGCCGTTTTTATTTCATTTTTTAACTACGATAGGTAACGAAATGTTTAATACGATGTTTACGACAGAAAAGTATTTTCATTTTGTTCTTAATTTAACAGTTCCATTTGCTGTAATCTTTGAATTACCTGTAGTTGTAATGTTTTTAACAAGTATTGGATTGTTGACAGCGGAATTTCTCATAAAAATAAGAAGGTATGCATACGTAGCATTAATTATCATTGCATCGTGTATATCACCGCCTGATTTTTTATCACACAGTTTAGTAGCTGTCCCACTTATTTGTATTTATGAAATTAGTATCGCTCTATCAAAGATTGTTATTAAGCGCAAAAAGAAAAGAGAAGAAATTCAGTCGAAAAGTGCCTCGTTATGAAGGCACTTTTTTTATTTATTTGTTATACTCTAGCTATAAACGTATACAATATATAGAAGAAAAAAATTATAGAATCTCCAAAATTTAGACAAACTTTGCGCTTTTATAAGTTTATACTGAATGTATTAAGTAATTTACGGATAATGAGATTCCTGTCTTAAAGGATATTTAGGATGGGGGATGGATTAGGTGGAGATGAATAGAGGATAAATCTTCAAACTATAAGGATTAAAGGGATTGTCTAAGGATACTGTTGTATTCATAGGAGTCTCCACTTTAAACACGTGTTACAGCGTAAAGTAGAGAAAGTTCAAAATCCAATGAAAAAGAGGATTGATATTGTGATTACGAAAAGTTTTTATTTCACTCATTCAACAGGGGATTGTATTAAAATATTTGAAATCCCTGTCCTACAGGCGCAGCATCCATTATCGTTTCTAATTCAGTCTCGTCTTCAATTATTTATTGCAAAAATTCAAAAACAAAAACACCCAAGATTTTCGTATTCTTTCCGTGAATATTTACAAAATTGTTTGAAGTGGAATGATTATTTAAATGTATATAAAACAAATACTCTTGAAAAAAATGCATGATATAGAGTAGAGACAGGGTTAGAAACTCTGTCTTTTTCGATTTAGATATAAAAATATAATTAATTTGATGAAATTTCGTTCCAAATTGTTGAAAGCAATGGGAATACTAGTATAATAACAGGGAGAGCGTATTGGAAAGGGAAGAATATAATATGCAAAAAATTAAAATTGTAACAGATTCAACGGCAGATTTATCACAAGAGGTAATTGATAAGTATGACATTCATGTTCTACCATTATCAATCTCTGTAAACGGACAAACATATTTAGATCGCGTAGATCTACAACCGGATGAATTTATTGAAGAAATGCTTAAATCAGAGGAACTACCAAAAACATCACAACCAGCAATGGGTACATTTGTAGAAATGTATGACAAGCTAGGTGAAGATGGAAGTGAAGTACTTTCCATTCATATGACAAGTGGAATGAGTGGTACTGTGGCAACTGCAAATAGTGCTGCATCAATGACTGATACAAAAGTAACAGTTATTGATTCGCAATTTATTACACATGCTTTAGCATATCAAGTAATCGAAGCTGCGAAAATGGCAAATGAAGGACACCCACTAGAAGAAATTTTAAAACGTGTAGATGAAGTGAGAAAGAATACTCGTTTATATGTAGTAGTAAATACATTGGAGAACTTAGTGAAGGGTGGGCGTATCGGTAAAGGAAAAGCATTTATCGGTTCACTGCTTAATATAAAGCCAATTGCTAGCCTTGAAGATGGTGTTTATAACCCTGTAACGAAAGTGCGTAGCCAAGGCCAAATTGTAAAAACGTTAGCTAAGTTATTTGAGGAAGATACAGCTGGAAAAGTTGTAAAAGCTGTGGCAATTCCGCATGCGAAAGCAATTCCTTTAGCTGAAAGTGTAAAAGAGGCGGTTGAAAAAGTGAGTGGGTTTGCTCAATCAGAAATTTTCTATACAACGCCTATTATTAGTACTCATACAGGTCCGGGTGCAATCGGATTTATGTATTTAGCAGAGTAATAAAAAAGCTACTTGAAAATATATTTCAAGTAGCTTTTTTATGTAAATAGAAAGTAAGAAATAAGTAGGGCTATAC
Source organism: Bacillus sp. SH7-1 (assembly GCF_008042405.1). Lineage (NCBI taxonomy): Bacteria > Bacillati > Bacillota > Bacilli > Caryophanales > Bacillaceae > Bacillus > Bacillus sp. SH7-1. The sequence goes on along the minus strand of NZ_QNUD01000015.1, from coordinate 82,442 downwards.
AGGCACTACCGCTAATGATATAGCGCGTCTGTAAATATTCATTCATAGAAAGCACCCTTTATAATTTTCTATATTATATGTTAGTTATAGAAAATAAGTAGCTCAGTTATACATGTAATGTTTCAATTTTTTCATTCACTTGCTTATCATTTGTTATGCTATTATAAGTGAAAGTTTGACCTAAGAAGAGTACATGTAGTTGTTCCCACGGTAACATACGCAAATTCCAATTATTTCGAAGTCTAGTTATTGCTTCGCGGGGTGTTTCATCGGCGAGTGCAAAAGCTCCGTAATGCATTGGAATAAAATGCGTAGCGTTTAAATCTAAATAAGCTTGCACTGCCTCTTCAGGTGAAACATGAGATACTTTCATAAACCATTCTGGTTCATAAGCACCAATTGGCATAAGAGCAATATCAATTGAAAAGCGTTTACCAATTTCTTTGAAACCTTGGAAATAGCCACTGTCTCCACAAAAATAAATGGTTTCCTCCATATTGTCATTCTTAATAATCCAGCCACCCCAGTGAGAAGTATTCATATCAAATAATGATCTTCTCGTCCAGTGTTGAGCAGGGACGAAGTGAAAGGAAACGTCATCAATAGTCGTACTTCCCCACCATTTATACTCTTGTACATTTTTGAATTTTTTACGAGTAAATAATTTTTTTAGCCCAATGGGTACTAAGTATAATACGTCATCGTTAAGTTGGCGAAGTGTTGAAAAATCTAAATGATCATAATGACCATGTGAAAGAAGGACAATATCAATTTTAGGTAGTTCTTTTATAGAAAGTCCAGGTTCTGTAAGTCTTGGAACTAGCTTTAATTTATTGGCTAATACTGGATCCGTTAATATATTAAGTCCATTCGTTTGGATAAGAAAAGTGGAGTGCCCAATCCATGTGACAGTCGTTTTTTCAACATTACTTTGCAAAAATGCACTTTGTTTAACGGGTGATTGTTCTACTAAGAAAGAAAAATCTTTTTTGTTTTGCTTTCGTTCTTTACGCCAGCGTAAAAAAGAGCGAATTGATTTTTTTGTGCTAACATTATCCATATTTTCATAGCGCTTTGCCATGAACATCACCTCATTTAAAATCGTTGTAATTGTATTGTACCGAAATGTTGTTAAGGAATACAGTGTATAACATGGATGAATGTTTAAGTAATTGTAAAAAAATAGGGGTAGGTATTTACAAAAGTAAAAATAAAATTAGTTTTGCAACTTCTATTTAGAGAAATAATAGTGGGAAAATATATTTTGTCTAGTAATTCGCTTGAAATAAAGAAGTAACATACGTAAATTCGTACGATTTCGTGAACAAATGTAGTAAACAATTTTCTCGTAGTGTTAACTTTTGTTATGATAAACATAACCTATTTAAATTTAGGAGAGAGAAAAGAGGTTTATAAATGAAGCGATATCAAAAAGTAATTGGTCTTATGGTTGTATTTTGTCTCTTTGTACTTGCTGGATGTAGTGGATCAGGTTCAAAGCTTCGTAAACCATTGAATTGGGATTTAGAAACTTTCCAATTTACAAATCAAGATGGAAAGCCATTTGGCACAAAAGATTTAAAAGGGAAAGTTTGGGTTGCAGATTTTATGTTCACAAACTGTCAAACAGTTTGTCCGCCAATGACTGCTAATATGGCAAAACTGCAAAAGATGGCAAAAGAAGAGAAATTAGACGTTCAGTTTGTTTCGTTTAGTGTAGATCCAGACCTTGATAAGCCGGAGAATTTGAAGGCTTTCATTCAAAAGTTTACAGAGGATACTAGTAACTGGAATTTATTAACGGGTTATTCGTTAGAAGATATTACAAAGTTTGCAAAAGACAATTTTCAGTCACTTGTAGATAAACCTGAGAATGGTCAAGTTATGCATGGTACATCATTTTATTTAATTGATCAAAACGGAAAAGTAATGAAAAAGTATAGTGGCATTAGTAATACGCCGTACGAAGACATTATACGTGATATGAAGCGATTAGCGGATTAAAAAGAAGGGTGCAAAGCACCCTTCTTTTTTTTACATTAGTCTATGGATAAAATGTCATGTTGTTGAGGAAGTTTTGGTGCCCGAATTTCTAACACGCCATTTTGATACGAAGCTTTCGCAGCTTTTTTATTAATGGAGTACGGTAATTTAATCAATCTGGATGCTTCTGAAATGGAACGTTCTCGGCGATAATAGTTATGAGATGTTTCTTCTTCAGCCTCTTCGAGTATTTCTTCTTTTACAGAGACTTTTAAGTATTCACTTTGTATTTCAATTTGAATTTGTTCTTTTTGTATACCTGGTAGTTCAGCTGTAACAACGAGTTCTTCACCAACTTCATATAAATCTACAGGGAATGTTAATAAACGGTTTCCTTTTTGGAAAAAATGATTTAAATCAGCGATTACATTACGAAGTGGTGTTTGCTCGAAGAAATCATCGATTTGCTTTAAATAATTACGAACCGGTGGGCGAGAAGAGTCTTTTTTTTCTTCACTCATGATATTCCCTCCTAAAAATCAATTTGCAATATCATATGACAAAAGCGGAGAAAGGTGAGTGCCTAGTTTTCATGTTTTCATAAAAAATTGTTAAAAATGTGAAATGGAGTGATTTTTTTATAGTTTTTGGTCGCCATATTCAGTTGATTATGCTAGTATAAATAGGGTTGATATAGTAGTATAGAGACAGAATGAAAACTGAAAGAGGGTAAGAAGTATGTGTGGTTTTGTAGGATGTTTATGTGAAAACCCTAGAGAGTTTTCAGAAACAGAAAAACATCAATTTGAAAATATGAACACGATGATTTTCCACCGTGGTCCAGATGACGAAGGATATTTTCGTGATGAACATGTACAATTTGGCTTCCGCCGTTTAAGTATCATTGACTTAGAGGCAGGACATCAGCCGCTAACTTATGAAAATGATCGATATGTAATTATTTTTAATGGTGAAATTTACAACTATGTAGAATTACGTGAAATGTTACTTGAAAAAGGTGCAACGTTTTCAACGCAATCTGATACAGAAGTTATCATTGCATTGTATGCACATATGAAAGAAAAATGTGTAGACTATCTTCGTGGTATGTTTGCATTTATGATTTGGGATCGTGAAGAGAAGAAACTTTTCGGTGCACGTGATCACTTCGGTATTAAACCTTTATACATCGCACAACAAGGTGATACTACATTCTTCGCATCTGAGAAGAAAAGTATTATGCATGTGATGGAAGATAAAGGCGTTAATCCAACGTCACTGCAACATTACTTTACGTACCAATATGGTCCAGAGCCAGAAACATTAACAATTGATGTTAACAAAATCGAGCCTGGTCATTATTTCGTAAAAGAAATCGGTAAAGAGATGGAAATCCATCGCTACTGGAAGCCTTATTTCAATGCTTCAAGTGCAACGAAAGAGGAGCATATCCAAGCGATTCGTGATGTGCTATATGATTCAGTAAAAGTGCATATGCGTAGTGATGTACCAGTAGGTTCATTCTTATCTGGTGGTATCGATTCATCTATTATCGCTTCTATTGCAAGAGAAATGAATCCAAACTTATTGACATTCTCTGTTGGTTTTGAGCAACGTGGTTTCAGTGAAGTTGATGTTGCGAAAGAAACTGCTGAAAAATTAGGCGTTAAAAACCATAACGTATTCATTTCAGCGAAAGAGTTTATGGATGAGTTCCCAAAAATCATTTGGCATATGGATGATCCTTTAGCAGATCCAGCAGCTGTACCATTGTACTTCGTTGCAAAAGAAGCGCGTAAGCATGTAACAGTTGTTCTTTCAGGTGAAGGTGCAGACGAGCTATTTGGTGGTTATAACATTTATCGTGAGCCGAACTCACTAAAAATGTTCTCTTACATTCCTAGCCCAGGAAAGAGCGTCCTAAAAGCATTAAGTGGTGCTCTTAAAGAAGGCTTTAAAGGAAAGAGCTTCCTAGAGCGTGGATGTACGCCAATTGAAGAGCGTTACTATGGAAACGCGAAAATCTTCCGTGAAGAAGAGAAAGCGGAATTAATGAAGTATTACAATGAGAGTGTTAACTATATGGATATCACGAAACCATTGTATAACGAAATTAAAGATTATGATGATGTAAGCAAAATGCAGTACATTGACATGTTCACATGGTTACGCGGTGACATTTTATTAAAAGCTGATAAAATGACAATGGCGAATTCATTAGAACTTCGTGTACCGTTCTTAGATAAAGAAGTGTTTGATGTTGCATCTAAAATTCCAACTGAATTTAAGATTGCTAACGGAACTACGAAAGCTATTTTACGTGAAGCAGCACGCGGAATCGTTCCAGATCACGTATTAGATCGTAAAAAACTTGGATTCCCAGTACCGATTCGTCACTGGTTAAAAGACGAAATGCATGATTGGGCTATCAATATTATAAACGAGAGTAAAACAGAGCATTTAATCGACAAACAGTATGTATTAAACTTACTGGAAGCGCATTGTGCAGATAAAGGCGATTATAGCCGTAAAATTTGGACTGTACTTGCGTTTATGGTATGGCATCAAATTTATGTTGAGCATAAATACGATACGAATAAGTTCCACGAAGAAACGAAACGTGCGTATAGCTTAGTTTAATTAGAAAAACCTTAAGATCGCATACGGTCTTAAGGTTTTTTTCATAAATAGGACGTATAATTGATACAATAATAGTAAAAGGATGGACAACATATGATTACGTTTGAAAAAGTAACACTAGAAAATGAAAGCGTTGTTAAAGAAATGTTTCGCTCACATAGTTTAAGTGAGAAGCAGGTACAGTATTGTGTGAAAGTCGATGATACATATATTGGTGTAATAGATTATCGTGTTCAGGAAGAGAGTGCGATTTTATCTCAGCTAATTATTCACTTTGATTATCAAAGTTACGGTTATGGAACAAATACGTATTTTACATTTGAAACAATGATGAAAGAAAGAAATGTGAAAGAGATAAAGGTAGTACAAACGGAATTAACAGAACAAGCAAAATCATTTATAGAGAGCTTTGGGTTTAATGAGGAAGATGGGATATATGTGAAGAAAATATAGTGATGAGCAGTTATGCGGGATAAATATAAGGCAGGTGGATGTATGACGATGACTTCTGGTCTTGTATTAATTGGAGGGTGTTTTTTAGTAGCGGAGCTAAGCCATATGCTTATTCAAAAAAGAATGAATAAGAAGAGAAAGCCGTATGAATTACAATATGCTCCAGTGTTTTTCCTTTTGTTTTGTATGCTACTTACATTACAAAACATAACGAACTTTCCACCGCTGTTAAATATTTTTTTGAAGTTCGGTTTGCTGTATAGTATCACTGGAATAGCCCTTTTATTTCTTTTATTTTGCATACGTTATATTCACTATCAATCGTATATATTTATTTTAAATTGGTTAAAGCAAAATGATAGAAACCGCCTTACATAAGGCGGTTTTTTGTATTAACAGGCATTCCAATTGCTTTCTTATGTCCTTGTTTTTCATATGTTACAGTTAAAAAATGCGAGTAGCAAATAAGCACAAAAATATTTTGAATAAAAATGAGGTCTAAATTATATATATTAAAAAAGTTTTCTGATATATCTATTGACAATGTATGAGATATACATTAATCTTTAAAATGTAAATGATAATCAATTTCAACTAGGAGGGCTTATGACACGCACTAAAAATATGCTTATATTTTGCATTATGCTACTAACAATCATAATTGCAGGGTGTAGTAAAGAAGAAAAGAAAGAAAATGATACATCAGCTAAAGCGAAAGATTCATATACGATAAAACATGCAATGGGTGAAACGACAGTAAATGGTACGCCAAAAAGAGTTGTTGTTTTAACAAATGAAGGTGCCGAGGCACTTTTAACTGTTGGAGTAACGCCAGTTGGAACTACAAAACCACGAGCTGGTGATGAATGGTATCCTCATGTAGCAAAAGAGTTAAAAGATACGAAAGTAGTAGGAACTGAGCGTGACATTAATTTAGAAGCAGTAATGAAGCTTCAGCCGGATTTAATTATCGGAAATAAAATGCGTCACGAAAAAATATACGAGCAGTTAAAAGAAATCGCACCAACAGTATATGCTGAAACATTACGCGGTGATTGGAAAGAAAACTTTACACTTTATACTAAAGCTGTAAATAAAGAAAAAGAAGGACAAAATGCTCTTAATGATTATAAAAAGCGTATTGCAGCAATAAAAGGACAATTAGGTGATAAAATTAATTCTAAAGTTTCAATTATTCGCTTCGTCCCTGGTGATGTTCGTATTTATCAAAAAAATTCATTCTCAGGCGTTGTATTAAATGATATTGGATTTAAACGACCACCACTACAAGATAAAGATGAATTTGCGATAAAAGGAATTACAAAAGAGCAAATTCCGAATATGGATGGGGATTATTTATTCTATTTCACATCTGATAAAGATGCAGATAAAAATAATGAAGGAAACACGTTAGCAAAAGAGTGGACAGAAGATCCACTATTTAAACAGCTGAAGGCTTCTAAAGATAATAAAGTATTCCAAGTAGATGAAGTAATTTGGAATACAGCAGGTGGTATTGTAGCTGCAAACCTTATGTTAGATGATATTGAAAAATATTTTCTAAAGTAAGTAAATTAACGAGTGCATCACTTAAAATAGGTGATGCATTTTTTTGTTTATTAAAATACAGAAAATTCCTTCTTTTGAGTGTAGATAAGTTGTACAATTAAAACAATCATGAAATAAAGGAGTGGGAATAAATGAAAGCTACTCATAAAGATTGGATATTATTTAACGGAAGAATTGTAAATACGAAGGAAGAACAGCCGATGATTCCATTAGAGGAGAGAGGCTTTCAATTTGGTGATGGTATATACGAGGTATTCAGACTATATGACGGGAAGCCACATTTATTAGATTTACATTTAGAACGATTCTTTCATTCTATGGAAGAAATAAAACTAATTCCTCCGTTTACTAAGGAAGAGTTGGTGGAAGAGTTATATCAAATGATTGAAAAAAATCAATTTCAAGAAGATGGGAATGTATATTTGCAAATATCAAGAGGTGCTCAAGCACGTAATCATGTATATGAGTCAAATATGCAACCAACATATTTTGCAAACATTGTTTCTTTTCCACGACCAATTGCTGCTATGGAACGAGGAATAAAAGTCACTGTAGAAGAGGATATACGCTGGAAGTTCTGTCATATAAAATCTTTAAATCTGCTGCCTAATATTATGATTAAAAATAAAATAAACGAACAAGGCTATCAAGAAGCGATATTAGTACGAGATGGAATTGTAACGGAAGGGTGTCATTCAAATTTCTTTATGGTGAAAAATAATAAATTGATTACACATCCGGCTGACAATTTCATTCTACACGGCATTACACGTCACTACGTTATTACATTAGCGAAAGAGTTACATATTGAAGTAGAAGAAAGAGAATTTTCACTTCAAGAAGTGTATGAGGCCGATGAGTGCTTCTTCACAGCGACACCACTTGAAATATTCCCAGTCGTTCAAATTGGTGACGAGCAGTTCGGAAACGGCGAAAGAGGGCCAATTACAAAGAAACTCCAAGTTGCATATGAAGAAAGTATTCGTTTGTTTAAAGTTACGAACTAATATCATGAAAAAAAGCTGGTATTCCTCCAGCTTTTTTTCATGATATAATTCAAGGATAGGACAAGATTTGAAAACGCTGTAAAAAGGGGATTTAATGTATGAATTATGAAGATTTTAAAGAAGTAATTCACGGTAGACGAAGTGTTAGAAAGTTCACAGAGCAAGAAGTATCCACTAGTGATATAAAAGAAATTATTGATTGTGCTCGTTATGCACCGAGTGATACGAACTCGCAAACTTGGGAGTTCTTGGTCATTATGAACCGAGAGAAAATTAAAGAAATTGAACAAATGACATGGGATGCATTACATAAACTTGCGACAAAAGCGGCAGAAAACGGAGAAGAGAAAGCAGGGAAATTACTTACACGATCTTTCGGACCATATGCAACAGCTTTCTCGGAGGCCCCAGTATTAATCGTATGTTTGGCAACGCCATATGAATCAAAGTTTCGTGAAAAGATATTTGATCCAATTGCTTTTGTTCCAGATTCAGTTTGGGAAGAAGAAGGAATTAAAAGCAGCTGTTTAGCGGCACAAAACTTAATGTTGGCTGCACATGCGAAGGGGCTTGGTACATGCCCAATGACAGGACCGGTATTATTAGCTCAAGATGAACTACGACAATATTTAGAAATTGAGTCTGAAAAACAAATAAATATGGTTATTTCACTCGGTTTTCCGAAGGATAAGCCGAAGAAACTTCCGAGAAAAGAAGTGGATGAGATTACAACATTTGTTTTTTAAAGCCGAAAATAAAAAGACATTGAATAAACAATGTCTTTTTATTTTGGATAGGTATGTAATTAATCTGTTAGGCTAAAATGATAGATAAGAGGGAATTACTATTTATTTCATAAAAAAAATTAATGTTCTATTAAGGAAAGTATGATACATTAATCGTGAGCAAGATTCTAATTGTTCATGAAAGTGTTAAAAGTAGTTTTAAAATTCAAAAGTTATTTTTGTATAATAAATTATAATCAAATGACAGGGGGGATGAATTTTGAAAAAATTCATAATCACTGGATTGTCTGTATTGTTATTAGTTGGTTGCGGTGCTCCAAAGGAAAAAGAGGGGACACAATCAAAACCAGAAGAACAAGTCGTAAATGCAAGTAATGAGAATATAGTTGTATTTCCTGAAGGAGTAATGCCAATTGGAGAAGGAAAAGTGAAAGTTATTACTCCAGATGGTACTTCTGAGAATGGTAATATACCAACCGTATTCATCAAAAAGGATACTTTAATTCAACACGTGGAATTAGAGCTTTCTAATTTTCAAAATGATAAAGAAACATTCGTATTTGTAGATCGAGTGTTTGCAGATAAACATCAAGTAACTAGTACAACACAGACAACAGTACAATTAAAAGAAAAGACGCTTGAAACAGGTAGTCATACGATTACTGCAGTTCAGTATGAAAACAATGACCCGAAAGGAAAGGTTATTAGTTTTAATCAAGCAACATTTGAGACAAAACCTGCGTCTTAATAAGGATAAAAAGTACATTACTCAAAAAAAGTAGTGTGCTTTTTTGTTTGAATTAGAGTGTGCAATAGCGAATAACTTGTTTCGTTTTCAAATACGATTAAATAGAAAGAAATCACTTATTACTTCTATGATAGAGGAAGCGGTTGAAGATGTGAATCGGTATATTCGTATCGTCTTGATTAGTATGATGATGGCAGTATTTTGGTTTACGATACAAGAGGTGATTCAAATTACGTTCAATTATCAAATTCATGACTTGCTAATAGGAGCTATTTGTTTTACCTTTGTTTATCTATTATATGATAAACTCGGACTAAGGTAAGTTTCAGAAGAAAAATGTAGGTATTTCATTTGAAATGTCGAATAATACATACGATGTCGTAATAACAAATTTTCTATTGTTTACTGTGAAACAGGAAAAGGGGAGATAGTAGTTATGAAACGAGCTCTTATCAATATTGATTATACATATGATTTTGTAGCTGAAAAAGGTGCTTTAACATGCGGGAAACCAGGACAAGAAATTGAGAGGGAAATTGTACATATTACGAAGCAATATATTGAAAATGGAGATTACGTTGTCTTTGCGATCGATAAACATGAAGAAAACGATGTATATCATCCAGAATCAAAGTTATTCCCGCCTCATAACATAGCCGGTACAAATGGAAGAGAGTTGTTTGGTGAATTACAAGATGTGTACGAAACATATAAAAATGCAGAGAATGTATATTATATGGATAAAACACGATATAGTGCATTTGCAGGAACAGACCTAGAGATGAAGTTACGAGAAAGAGGAATAGAAGAAGTTCATCTTGTAGGTGTTTGCACTGATATTTGTGTTCTTCATACAGCGGTAGATGCTTATAATAAAGGATTTAAAATTGTAGTTTTTGAAAAGGCGGTTGCATCTTTTAATGCGCAAGGGCATGAATTTGCACTTGGACATTTTAAGTCATGCCTACATGCAGAAGTGAAGTGAAAAAAAGAGGCCTTTAAAAAGGTCTCTTTTTACGTTTAAATTGAGACGAGGTTTTGCTCAATTCATTTTTTTATAAATGGGCTAATATTCTCTGGTAGCTCATCAAAATTAAAAAATTGTACACTTAATGATTCGATCCCATCAGCTTTTAGCAAGCCGCCTTTAATATCTTTTCAAAGATATGCGATTGTTATAGGATAAAATTCATCCCCGTTTGGTAATTTTACAAAAAATTCTTTTCCAGAAAATACGCTTATTAACTGTAAGGTTCCTATTTCAGTCCCTGTTTCTTCGAGCACTTCTCATCTCCCAGCTTCTTCTGTTGATTCACCAAGTTCAACGAATCCACCAGGGACACCCAAAATACCATTTTGCCTTTGTTGAAGTAATATTTGTCCTTGTTCATTGAAAACAGCTACAGCAACTCCTGCTAGATTGAGTGGTCTCGATCCGACAACTTTTCTAAGTTCTTCAATATATCCCATTGTATGTAACCTCCGTAAGAAAAAATAAGAGCAAATAAACTATTCGTTATTATGTTAATATTTCCTCTTTATAAGGGGAGAGATGACATATAACTTATTTGTGTTATTTGGTAAAATATACATCAAAAAAGGTCAAACAAAATCTTTGACCTTTTTTGACCAAATGTTATAATAAAGACAGAAAGAGATAATCTTTCATTCATAAACAATAAGGAGGAAAAAATATGCGTGATTTATTTCCAGAAATAACAAAACGTCAAAATGGTATTTTTGATTTTGGGCCTTCTTTATTAGAGGGGATGACAGATGCTTTCTTTAAACCGATGAACATGGATACTTTTAAAGTAGATGTGCATGAACAATCTGATAAATATACTGTGAAAGCAGATTTACCAGGTTTTCAAAAAGAAAATATTCAAGTTGAATTTGAACAAGATGTATTAACGATTCAAGCAACTAACCATAATAAAGTAGAAGAAAAAAATGAGAATGGCACATATATTCGTAAAGAACGTTCTATAGGTTCTGTAACTCGACGTTTTAGTTTTAAACAAGTTGAGGAAGAAAATGTTAGAGCGAATTACAAAGATGGCGTGTTGACAATTGAATTGCCAAAATTGAAAGAAGAAAAAAACAGTAAAAAAACAATTAATATTGAATAAAAGAGCTGATAAATTCAGCTCTTTTTTTGTACTTATTTAATACATAAGTTAGTTGAAATCGAAATGAGCTGAATACAGTTTTAACGTTTAAAAAAATTTTACTATTAGCTCCCCTTACGTTATTAAAAAGGGTATATTTAAAGGGAAAGGAAAAGAACATCTAGACATACTGTTTAAAGTCAAAATACATAGTAAGGGTAGCGGCATTTTAGAGTAGGATAATAGATTTTTCTAGAACAAACTGAGACGATTATGAATTTTTTAATTAGTAAGGAAGTGGTTAGATGAGTTTATTAACGTATACTGAAGAATTTTTTAATTATGTAAGGGAGTTTTTGCTTTTAAGATTTTTACTATTTGCTTTAGTGCTGATCATTATTTCTTTTGTAATAAACCGCATTATTGATTGGTTTTTTAGGAAATCAAGCTTTTTTGATGAAGAGGTAGAGCAAACGATTCAAAGTGTGATTCGATCTATTTTTAGATATATCATTATCATCAGTCTAATCATATATTTAATTAGCCAATTTGTAGATATAAAAAGTATCATTGCAGGTGCAGGGATAGCGGGGGTTGTTATCGGTTTTGCTGCACAACAGATGTTAAAAGATGTTATATTAGGCTTTGCGAGATTAGCGGACAAAGAGTTTCGTGTTGGCGATTTTGTTACTTTTAACGGAACAAACTCAGGAACGATTGAGGAAATTAGTATTCGTTTTATGCAAATTCGTGAATGGTCAGGAAAACTCCTTACCATACCACATGGAGAGATTAGAACGATTCAAAATTTTAATAAAGGCTGGATGCGAGTAATTGAACGGATTACGGTAAGTTATCAGGAAGATCCTACAAGAGTTAAGGGGTTGTTAGAAGAAGTTTGTGTTAATTGTAATGAAAAATTGGCTCCAAGTCTTTATAAAGTAGATGATGAAGCTGCAGAACCGTTTAAATATGTGGGTGTTACAGATTTAAATCCGAATCTTAAATACGTTGGATATGAATTTTGTATTACAGGTTTGATAAAGCCAGAAGATTATTTTGAAACTTCTAGACAAGTAAGATTTGAATTAATGTCTATGTTTCATAAGAATCAAGTGCAAATGCCAGCAGCCAATATGGTTGTTACTACTGAAAGTTTACAGCATATCCACAGTGGGCAATCTTTATCGGACAGCTAAAGTAGAACAGTTTGTTAACAAAAATTCTGCTTTCAACATTGTATAGAATAACAATAATAAAATGAATGATATAAAGAAAGGGCTGAAGGAATTCGGTTCTTTCTTTATTTGTAGAATTTAGAAATTTCTTAATGTTATAATGGTAGTTGGTGATGAAAATGAACTTTGAAGAAAAAGAGATGCATCGATTAGAAGCATTAAAATCAATTGCTGAATTATTAAATGAAGCAACAGACTTACAGGACATGTTAGAAAAAGTGTTACATACATTGTTACAAGTAATGAATTTGCAAACAGGGTGGATCTTTTTTATTGATGAAAGTGGAAAGCACCGTATGCTTGTAGACGAAAAATTACCGCCAGCTCTTACGTGGCAAGAGAAAAAGCCGATGTGTGAAGGAGACTGCTGGTGTGTAGAGCGTTTTGTGAATGGCAGATTGGAAAAAGCGACTAATATTATTGAATGTAAGCGAATAGAGGATGCGATTGAATGTAATTGGGGAGAGACCGAAGATGTTACGCATCATGCGACAATTCCATTAAGGTCTGGGTCGGAGAAGTTTGGTCTCTTAAATGTAGCTGCGCCTCAAAAAACAAATTTTTCAGAGGAAGAATTAGCATTATTAGAATCAATTGCATTTCAAATAGGAACGACAATACAACGTATTCAGTTAGTGGAAAAAGAACGTAAATACGTAGTTGTAGCAGAACGAAATCGATTAGCTCGTGATTTGCATGATTCAGTAAAACAATTGTTATTTTCTATTATGTTAACAGCAAAAGGGACACTAAATATGACACAAGATAGAGAATTGCAGGAGATGTTAAGTTATATTGGAGATTTATCGCAAGAAGCATTACAAGAGATGACACTTTTAATTTGGCAATTACGACCGGAAGGATTAGAAAAAGGATTAGCAGAAGCAATTCAAAATTATGGAAAGTTGTTAGGGGTTCATGTGGAAGTCCGAATTGAGGGAATGGTTTCAATTGGAGATGAAATAGAAGAAGTTTTATGGCGTATCAGTCAAGAAGCAATACATAATTGTAAAAAACATGCTTCGTGTGAAAAGGTAAATGTTCTTTTAAAAATAGAAAATAATCAGTTGTATTTTTACATAGAGGATAACGGAATAGGATTTATACAAGATCGCGTAAGAGAGTCAGCGCTCGGGTTAAAAAGTATGAAGGAACGTATTCAGTTAATGAGGGGATCATTTCAAATAAAAACTGAGCTGAAAAAGGGTACGAAAATTGAAATTCAATTGCCAATTTGAAGGGGAGAAGAAGGTTGAAGATTAAATTATTACTAGTTGAGGATCATCATATCGTTCGAAGAGGACTTGTATTCTTTTTGAAAACGAGAGAAGAATTTGAAATTGTTGGGGAAGCAGAAAATGGTCAAGAGGCATTAACATTTGTCCGAACGGAAAGGCCAGATGTAGTATTAATGGATCTATCAATGCCGAAGATGGATGGTATTGAAGCAACAAAATACATAAAACAATACGATGAAACAATAAAGATACTTATACTAAGCAGTTTTTCAGAGCAAGATTATGTTTTACCAGCACTAGAAGCTGGAGCAGATGGCTACCAATTAAAAGAAGTACAACCTGAACAACTTGTAGCTTCTATCATTGCAGTACATCAAGGAAATACGAATTTTCATCCGAAAGTAACACCAGCACTATTAGGACGGTCAGCAGTTAAGAAAGAAAAAGAAAACCCTTTTTCCATGTTAACGAAAAGGGAGCAAGAGGTACTTCGTGAAATTGCGAAAGGAAGAAGTAATAAAGAAATTGCAGCAGAGCTTCATATTACAGAACAAACTGTGAAAACACATGTTTCAAATATTTTAGCTAAATTGGAAGTAGATGATCGTACGCAAGCTGCATTGTACGCAGTGAAACACGGGGAGAAATAATAAGTGTGAATAATTGTGTCACATATTATGAAAGAATACATAGGAGCAATTAAAAGTTTATAGTAAAGCTGAATAAAGGTTTTTCTTCTTTCAATAATTAGGTACAATAAAGTGAAACTTTAATTAGTGGAGGGTCTATTCCTGCTAATTATTAGCTCACATCAATTGGGTTTTTACGGGATAAGGCTATGATGGAAGGGGAAGATATGCTATGCCTGGAACAAGAAGTGGGATTGGAAAGATTCAGGCTTCGTTAAACGGTTTGTCACCGAAATTACGAAGTATTGCCGAACATATTTTGAAACATCCACAAGATGTTGTACATAAATCTATTACTGAATTAGCAGAAGTTACGAATAGTTCCGAAGCTACGATATTCCGCTTATGTAAACACCTTGGTTTGCAGGGATTTCAAGATTTAAAGATTACATTAGCTCGTGAAATTGTACATACACCGATGCAAAATATTCATGAAGAAGTATCAGCAGAAGATAGTATGGTAACTGTTGCTAAAAAAGTTTTTCATTCACATATTACAGGACTGCAAGATACATTGCATTTGTTAAATGACACAGCATTAGAGCAAGCTGTAAAAGCATTGCAAGAAGCAGATCGAATCGAGTTTTATGGAAATGGTGGCTCTGGTATTATTGCGATGGATGCGTATCATAAGTTTATGAGAACGGGTATTTCATGTATCGCTCATACTGATTCGCATTTTCAAATTATGGGAGCGGGTTTACTCTCGAAAAATTCAGTTGTTATCGGCATTTCTCATTCTGGTAGCAATAAAGGGTTACTTGAAGCATTAGAAATAGCGAGAGCAAGAGGAGCTAAAATTATTGCGATTACGAGCTATCAGAAATCGGCATTAAGTCAACTTGCTGATATAACGCTCTATACTTCAACACGTGAGACAGAATTCCGCACAGAAGCAAGTTCATCAAGATTAGCACAGTTAAGTTTGTTAGATACTTTATACGTTGGTTTATCGTTACAACGCCAAGAAGAAACATTGCAAAATTTACAAAGTATACGTGAAACAATTTCGATGAAACGAATATAAAAAAAGCTCTTCAAATGAAGGGCTTTTTTTATTGGTAAATAGTTTGCTGATTTATTTTCTTGTATAAATATGTGACTTACTTTTAGGCAGTGATAGGATCTCATCTTTAAAAATATAAAATAAAAACCGACTTATGCAATAATTCAAATATTGTTCATAATTTCACAATTTGTTTATGAAGTGTCATGTTATGATAAACATGTAATGATGATTGAACACTTACATTTGGCACGATGATTAGCCAAACTAGTGAAGATAGAAGTTGTGAGATGAACTCATAAAAAATTCTAAAACACTAAAGGGGAGATCACATATGAAAGCAGTAGTAGTTAATAAAAATAGTAAAGCAAATATTGAAGTTATTGAAAAGGAATTACGTCCGTTACACTCAGGTGAAGCACTAGTAGATGTAGAGTATTGTGGGGTTTGTCATACTGATTTACACGTTGCAAATCATGATTTTGGAAACACAGATGGCCGTATTCTTGGTCATGAGGGTGTAGGTATTGTGACGAAAATCGCTGATGATGTTACTTCACTAAAGATAGGAGACCGTGTAAGTATTGCATGGATGTTTCAATCTTGTGGACGTTGTGAATATTGCGTGACTGGTAGAGAAACATTTTGCCGTGAAGTTAAGAATGCTGGTTATTCAGTAGATGGTGGTATGGCTGAGCAATGTATTGTTACAGCTGATTATGCGGTGAAAGTACCAGAAGGATTAGATCCTGCTCAAGCATCATCAATCACATGTGCGGGCGTAACTACATATAAAGCAATAAAAGTATCAGATATTAAACCTGGTCAACCTATTATAATCTATGGTTGTGGTGGATTAGGTAACTTAGCTATCCAATATGCTAAAAATGTATTTGGTGCCAAGGTAATTGCAGTAGATATTAATGATGATAAACTAGCCTTAGCAAAAGAGGTTGGTGCTGATATGACTATCAATCCAATTTCTCAAGGTCCTGCTGATAAGATTATTCAAGAGGAGTTTGGTGGTGCTTATGCTGCTGTAGTAACAGCTGTTTCAAAAGTAGCCTTCAATTCAGCAGTTGACGCAGTACGTGCTTGTGGTAAGGTCGTTGCAGTAGGTTTACCAGTAGAAACTATGGATTTGAACATTCCGCGTCTTGTACTAGACGGAATTGAAGTGGTTGGTTCTCTAGTCGGGACTCGTAAGGATCTAGAGGAGGCATTTATGTTCGGGGCAGAAGGGAAAGTAGTGCCGGTTGTTCAAACTTGTTCTTTAGATAAAGTACAAAATGTATTCGAAGAAATGGAGCAAGGTAGAATTCAAGGGCGTATGGTAATAGATTTTAAACAGCATAATTGTGATTGCAAATAATTCACTTTAAATATAAAAAGTATGAGTCTAACAAAGTACATGTAAAAAAGTTAAACTGCATAAAAAAGATGATCCCTGTATTCAATAGGGATCATCTTTTTTATATTCTACTAATATCAATGCCAATTCATACTTGATTAATAAGACATGATTAAAGGTTCACTTTATTTGCAAACGAAAAAGAATCTTTATGTTTAACAAATTTCTTTTGATCTGGAACGGATTGAATTGCTACAGTTTGCGAATCTCTTGCTTTCAGTGCATCTTGAATCCCGAGTGTCATAAGCTTAATAAATAGAATCGTAATAAAGAATGAAGAGAGAGTATAAAAAATAATCCACCATGAAAGATTCATTTCATTACGATTTAATCCAATAAGGCCTGCCCAATCATTAGATAGAGAAACAGGTTTGAGCACTCCGTCATAGAGTTCACGCATTTGTATCCCGCCGATTACAATGTTAAGCAACGCTAAATGGATAACGAGTATGAGTGTTTGGACGATATGTTCCATAAATAATACAAATAAGCGGTCAAGTAATAAGACTCGTAAGTGTTTTTTCATAATATGAAAACGGCTAGCACCCAATAATTGTGAACTTAAAATGTAATCTCGTTTCATAAATTCATCAACCTCTGAGGATATATATAAAGAAAGTGTAGGCAGAGCAACGAAAATAAGTACGAGTACTTGATAAAACGTAAATGAAATATTTGGATTTAACCCATCAACATTTGATGTGATTACAATATTAACGGGCGTGATGAGTATGAATGCGATAAATAGAGTGGGAATATAATAAAAAACTTCTGAGCATGCCTGGAAAAATCTCTTGAGTTTTGGAGCGAATAAACTTAAGAGAATCCCTATACATGTTCCGCATAAAATTCGAAAGAAGCTAATTGCCACGGCTAATAAAATAGTGAATTTTGCTCCTTCTATAATTTGTAAGAAAACAGACTCTCCAAAACGATCAGATCCAAAAGGCGGAATTAACGATGGCGGAAAGGGGGCCTTTCCAAGTAATTCGTTATTGTCATTGTAAAGTAACTGAGGCGGTTTTGGGATGTTATCTTTAAAGAACCAACTATAAATAAAACTAGCTGAAATAAGTATGAATAAATAAGTAAAGCCGATTAAAAAGCGTTTTGATTTCCAAATAGATTTCATAATGCTACTCCTTTCAATTGCTTTTGCCATCTATTCATCATGAATGAGATTATTTGAAAAATAGTATAAAACGGTAAAATAATCATAACCAGTATGATAAAAGCAGCTGGAGGTGAAACAAACGCCTTATTAAATAAAAATTGAATAATGCCTTCCATATTAAAAACAAATTCTAAAATGAATAAATTAGAAAGTAAGAAAACAAAAATCGTTTTTAAATGGTGGAAGAAGTGGATAGATATATTTTTGAATAAATGAATGCATAGTATATAACTTGATGAAAGGCCTTTTCCATAGGCAACTTCTACATAATCTTTTCCATGTTCTTCTTTTATGTATAACACCATCATCCGAAACATTTGTAATGTAGGTAAGACTGCTAAAGATAAAATAGGGAGTAAATAAGCTCGATTTTCATTAAAAGAAATAATGGTGACAGGAGATTCCCCGAATTTCTTAAGTACCCATATGAAAAATATTTGCAAACAAATCATCATCATCATATCAGGGACAGCTTCTAATATGAACACAATTCGATTTATCCATTTTTTTATATAATCTTTTGCTAAAAAATAAAAAAATGCCATGCTAGATGATAGAAAGAGCGCAAGTAAAAAGGCTAAAAATAATACAGTAAATGAGTATAGGTAAGGTTCTAAAACGGTTGGGAATAAGGGTGTTTTTTTGAAACTACCAAATTTCGGGTCTGATCCTATAACCACTAATGATTCAGGGGAGAAAACGTCTTTTAACATAGTAACGATCTGATTAAAAAAAAGAATTGGCTGAAAGGTAAATCCATTTTGAGTGATAAATAAATAAGGTAAATTTAATAACAATAAGAGTGATAAGAGAATCGATGAAAGCTTTATTGTGAATTGAGATATTTTATTTAACATTAAATCCCTCCGACATCTTTTTACAACATTATACAATAAATTTAATGTTACTGTCTTATTTTTCTGAAAAATAAGAAATTAATTAGGTTTTATATTTGGAATGCGTAATATGTATTTGTATTGTTAAAAGGTCGTAGTAAGGAGCCGATTCCTATGTCTATTAAGAAAAATGCGCAGTATTTCCATTTTCGAGGCATTTACTTTTCTTCAGTTGATTGGCATTTGGTGCTATTCCATTGTTATTAAGTTAATAGAACTAAGTTTTCTTGAAATAAAAACCACCGAAATATAGAAGTAGTTTTGAACGTAAGGAATTTGTAAGAAAGGAGTAAGAAAAAAGAGATTTTCAATGTGTATGATCAAAATATAGAGAAGAACGAGAGGGGGAATAGTTACTATATATTTTTATAAAAACAAATTAATAAAACTCTATGGAAGAAAAGAAGAAATTATAGATGTTAACAGACATCTGAAGAAGAGGGATTAATCATTTATTAGGTCAGAGAGTTGCTTGTAGAAATAATTGATCTATAGATGATTGCAAATTCAGTGTTGACTTTTATCATTGGGAGGGTTGATAGCTATGTGGTTAGCATATGACATAGCTATCAACCATCAATACAATTTAAATAGAAGAGAGGAATTCTTTATGAAAACACGCAGTAAAATTTCATGTGCAAGTCTAGCACTTTTAATAGCTGGAAGTTCCCTGTTATACATAACACCAACATCAATTGTAAGAGCAGAACCCACGCAAAATGTATCTAGTTCGTTACAAACAAGTACGCAAAGCGATCGTACTTCCGTTAAGAACGCAATACGGGATGCACTACAACTTGGATACCCGGGAATACTCGCTAACATTTCTAAGGGTGGTAAAACTTGGAGTTATGCCGCTGGGATAGCGGATGTGAGAACCAAGAACCCAATGAAAGCAGATTTTCGCTTTCGTATTGGCAGTGTAACGAAACCGTTCATTGCAACAGTTCTACTTCAATTATCTGGAGAGAATCGTTTGAATTTAGACGACTCCATTGAAAAATGGTTGCCTGGTGTCATTCAAGGAAACGGATATGATGGTAACCAGATTACGATCCGGCAAATATTGAATCATACAAGTGGTATTGCTGACTATATGAATTCAAAAGACTTCGATATTATGGATACAAAAAAATCGTATACGGCTGAAGAATTTGTAAAGATGGGGATTTCACTTCCCCCAGAATTTGCCCCAGGAAAGGGTTGGTCTTATTCAAACACAGGATACGTATTACTGGGGATCCTTATTGAAAAAGTAACTGGCAACAGCTATGCGGAAGAGATTGAAAATCGGATTATTGAACCGCTTGATTTGTCAAATACATTTCTACCTGGTAATTCAAGCGTAATTCCAGGCACGAAGCATGCCCGTGGCTATATCCAACTAGACGGAGCAAGTGAGCTAAAAGACGTTACGTATATTAACCCAGGTAGCTCGGATGGGGATATGATTTCTACTGCTGACGATTTAAATAAATTCTTCTCATACTTACTCAGTGGTAAATTGCTGAAGGAACAGCAGCTAAATCAAATGCTTACTACAGTTCCTACAGATAGAGAAGGAACGGGATATGGTCTTGGAATCGTTGAATTTAAGCTTCCGAATGGTGTCACGGTATGGGGACATAGAGGTAGCGTTCTAGGGTTTTCCACTTTTGTTGGTGGAACACTTGGAGGCAAACATACATTGGCCGTCAATTTGAATAGCTTTAACTTTAGTAATCCGGATCCTTTTAAAAGTATTTTACTTGCTGAATTTAGGAAGTAGGCAAAAAGGCGAAATGGATAAGTTTTATCATAGGTTTATAGTTTAAAATATATCATTTTGGTGCAAAAAACAACTTGCTCTAAAAAATTTAATACTCGTAATTAAGTATAAAAGAACGCTATCGTTTTAAGAAAATATTTCAGGAGGGTTTTATGAAAAAGAACATGATTACTGCAATTGGTGTTTCTGCTATAATACTAACCAATTTTGTAGGAAGTACTTATGCAGACTCGAAAACAGGAGTTTCTGTTACATCTCCCTACAATAAAAGTCAAATAACGGAATGGTTAGAAATGCACGCAAAGCCTTTAGAAACAACGAATCCAAATGCATCTTTTAATGATTTAAAACCACTTAAAAATATGGTAGGTTCTGCTTCAATTGTAGGTTTAGGTGAAGCTACGCATGGGGCTCATGAAGTTTTTATGATGAAAAACCGTATTGTGAATTATTTAGTATCTGAAAAGGGCTTTACCAACCTAGTTTTAGAAGAGGGGTGGGACAGAGCTTTAGAACTTGATCGATATGTTCTTACTGGTGAGGGAAATCCAAGCCAACATCTATCACCTGTATTTAAGACGAAAGAAATGTTAGATTTACTTGATTGGATTCGGCAATATAATGCTAATCCAAAACATAAATCTAAAGTGCGTATCATCGGGATGGACATTCAATCAGTAAACGAGAATGTTTATAATAATATAATAGAATATGTTAAAAGAACCAATTCAAAACTTGTGCCGAGGATAGAAGAGAAGATAAAAGGTCTTATTCCTGTAACAAAGGATATGAATACTTTTGAAAGCCTTACGAAAGAAGAAAAAGAAAAGTATATTTCAGATGCTAAACAAATTAGTGCTTTATTAGAGGGAAATAAGAATTATTTAAATGGGAAATCTAAAGAGTTCGCATGGATAAAACAAAATGCTCGTATTATTGAACAGTTTACTACAATGTTAACGTCACCTCCTGATAAACCATCTGATTTATATTTGAAACATGATATTGCAATGTATGAAAATGCGAAGTGGACTGAAGAACATTTAGGAAAAACCATTGTCTGGGGACATAATGGACACGTTTCGAAAACAAATATGCTTCCTTTTATATACCCTAAAGTAGCTGGGCAGCATTTAGCAGAGTATTATGGAAAACGGTACGTATCTATTGGAACGTCAGTTTATGAAGGACAATACAATGTCAAGAATAGCGATGGTGAATTTGGCCCATATGGAATATTAAAATCGGATGATCCAAACAGTTATAACTATATCTTTGGACAAGTTAAAAAAGATCAATTTTTTATTGATTTACGTAAGGCAAACGGCGTGACAAAAACTTGGTTAAACGAACAACATCCAATTTTCGCTGGAGTAACTACCGAAGGGCCTGATATACCAAAAACTGTTGATATATCATTAGGTAAAGCGTTTGATATACTTGTTCAAATTCAAAAAGTGAGTCCATCTCAATTACATCAATAAATTTAGAATAATATACCTTAATGAAAAAATACGCTATTCTTTCTATAGAATCATAGGAAAGGATGGCGTTTTTGTATCTGATCTATTACAACAATTTGGTTAAGGAATTTAAAACTTTTTATCTCCTAATACCTTATGAAATCTTACTAAAAATGTTAGTTTTGTACAACGAACCACATACCCATCAAGCTAAAGAACTAGTTACCCAAAAACTAGAAAAAGAGTGTGTTTCAAAAAGGGTATTATGTAAATGAAAGGGAATTAGGGGATTTATTTTTCGTTATGAAAAAAATTTTCTTTTTAAAACTTGATTAAAGAAAAAATATTTTATATACTAATTCATGTAAACGGTTTACTAGATCGTATTTTGCTAGAAACGAAGGGAAGATTCGCATGGAAACAAGGGGGAGAGTAATCGGGATTGATATCGGTACCACAAGTACAAAAACGGTTGTGTTCACAGAAAAAGGAAAAGTCGTTGCATCACATGCAGTTGATTATCCAATTATTCAACCGAACGTCGGATGGGCTGAGCAAGATCCTGATGTAATATGTGCCGCTGTCTATAAAACTGTAAGCGTTGCCATCGAAAAGGGTAATGTCTTACCAGAAGATATTTCTTCAATCGGTATTAGTACAGCAATGCACGCATTAATTGCAGTAGATGAAAATGGTACGCCGTTAACGCACTCTATTATTTGGGCAGATAATCGTAGTACGAAACAAGCAGAAAAATTATTACAACATATGAATGGACATGAAATTTATAAACGTACAGGTACACCAATTCATCCAATGTCTCCACTATCTAAGTTGTTATGGATGAAAGAAGAGGAACCAGCATTATATAAAAGTGCTTATAAATTTATTTCTATTAAAGAGTATGTTATTTACCAATTATTTTCACGCTACGTAGTTGATTATTCCATTGCTTCTGCTACAGGGTTATTCAATTTAGAAACGTTAAATTGGGATGTTGATGTGTTGGGAATATTAAATATTTCTTCAGAACAATTATCGACACCTGTGCCGACTACATATATTTTATCGGGTATGAAACCAGAATTAGCACAAAAGATGGGGATTCGTAAAGATACTCCAGTTGTTATTGGTGCAAGTGATGGGGTTCTTGCAAATGTAGGCGTTGGTGCAATATCGCCTGGCTCAGCTGCAATTACGATTGGAACAAGTGGTGCAGTTCGAACAATTTCATCAAGTGTTAATACGGATGAAAAAGGAAGAACATTTTGTTATGCATTAACAGACGAACATTGGGTGATCGGCGGACCAACGAATAACGGCGGAATATTATTGAGATGGTTACGTGATGAATTTGGTAGTCCAGAGCAAGAAGTAGCAAGGAAGCTTGGAATTGATCCGTATGATTTATTAATTAAGTATGCGGAAAGTGTACCTGCTGGAGCGGGTGGATTGTTATTTTTACCGTTTCTATCTGGAGAACGCGCACCTTATTGGAATGCGAATGCTCGTGGTACATTCTTTGGAATAAACCTTCAGCATAAACGAGAACATTTTATACGAGCCGTTATGGAAGGCGTTTGTATGAGCGTGTATTCAGTAGCACTCGCAATCAGGGATTGTACAGGGCCGCTTACTGAAATACGTGTTTCAGGAGGGTTTGCGAAGTCTGCATTTTGGAGACAAATGTTATCCGATATGATGGGGAAAGAATTGCTTGTTCCTGAAAGTCATGAAGCATCTGCGCTTGGGGCAGCGGCAGTTGCTTTATATGCGGTAGGAAAAATCGATTCTCTTGAAGAGGTAAAGGATTGGATTGATATTGTCCATCACCATGTACCGAATAAAGAAAATACGGCTATTTATTTAGAAATGTTTTATATGTATGAACGACTTTACAATCGTCTGAAAGAAGAATTTGATTGTATAGCTGCTTTCCAACGTAAACAATAGGGGGATTGGGAGAAATGGTAGTTGGGATCGTACTAGCGGCAGTTGTCATACTACTTTTACTTATTACGGTAGTAAAATGGCATCCGTTTGTCGCATTAATTTTAACAGCAATCGGTGTAGGGCTGGCAATGGGAATGCCATTGATTGGAACTTCACCAAAAGATCCAGGGATTATTGATTCTATTAAATTAGGGCTTGGTAATACGTTAGGGTTTTTAGCGATAGTTTTAGCACTAGGAACGATGCTTGGAAAAATGATGGCCGAATCTGGCGGTGCTGAACGAATTGCTAACACATTAATTGATCGTTTTGGGAAGAAACGTGTTCACTGGGCAATGATGTTTGTTGCATTTTTAGTAGGGATTCCGGTATTTTTCCAAGTTGGATTTGTACTATTAATTCCATTAGTATTTACAATTGCGTTAGAAACTGGGGTATCACTTATTACAATCGGTATCCCGCTTGTAGCAGGGCTATCTGTTGTACACGGACTCGTTCCGCCGCATCCAGCAGCGATGGCAGCGGTAGGTATTTTTAAAGCGGATGTAGGTAAGACAATTTTATATGCATTAATTGTCGGACTTCCAACTGCAATTATTTCAGGTCCGCTTTATGGAAAATGGATCGGTGCTCGTATACATAAAGAAGTACCATTAGATATAGCGGAGCAATTTATTGAAAGAGATAAGAAGAAGGAACTTCCTAGTTTCGGAAATACATTGTTTACTATTTTACTTCCAGTATTTCTTATGCTAGGTGCATCAATAGCGGAAGTAGCGCTAAGCAAAACAAGTCAACTTGCACAAGTATTGCACTTTATTGGAGATCCAATAGTTGCATTATTAATTGCAACGATATATTCTTTCTTTAGTCTTGGTTATGCAAAAGGTTTCTCAAAAGATAAAGTGTTACAATTTACAAATGATTGCTTAGGCCCAATTGCGAACATACTGTTAGTTATTGGTGCAGGCGGAGCATTTAATAAAGTATTATTAGATTCTGGAATTGGAACGACAATCGCAGAAATGGCGAAAGAATCTCACATTTCACCAATATTATTAGGGTGGGGAATTGCGGCACTTATCCGAATTGCAACTGGATCAGCTACTGTTTCAATGATGACAGCTGCTGGAATTGTTGCACCGATTGCAGCAAGTACACCTGGTGTAAATGTTGAACTACTAGCACTTGCAACAGGCGCAGGGTCATTAATTTTATCACACGTGAATGATTCGGGATTTTGGATGATTAAAGAATATTTCGGAATGACTGTGAAAGAAACATTATTAACATGGACCGCAATGGAGACGATACTGTCTGTTGTAGCACTTGGACTCATTTCGTTATTAAATATATTTGTATAGAATGGGAGATTGATTAATATGAAACTAGGTTTAATTGGATTAGGAAAAATGGGATTTCCATTAGCTGAACACTTACATGAAGACAAGCATGAAGTAGTTGTATACGATGTAAATAAAGAGCTTTTAGAAAAGGCAGGAAAACTAGGAATTACTGCACGTCATACATTAAAAGAAATGATCGCTGAATTAGAAGCTCCTCGTACGATCTGGGTAATGGTGCCTGCAGGAGAAGTTGTAGAGTCAGTATTAAAAGATGTGTATCCGTTATTAGATGAAGGTGATATCGTTATTGAAGGTGGAAATTCATTCTATAAAGATACGTTACGCCGTGCTGAAGAAGCAAAAAGCTTCGGATTACATTATATAGATATTGGTACATCTGGCGGTGTAGAAGGAGCTAGATACGGTGCTTGTTTAATGGTTGGTGGAGAAAAAGAAATTTATGACCAATTAGAACCTTTATTTAAAGATTTAGCAGTAGAAAATGGCTATTCTTATGCTGGGCGCGTTGGTAGTGGTCATTTCTTAAAAATGGTTCATAACGGTATTGAGTACGGCATGATGCAAGCAATTGCTGAAGGATTTGAAGTACTAGATAAGAGTGACTTTGATTTCAATTATGAAGATGTTGCAAAAGTATGGGCGAACGGATCAGTAATCCGCGGTTGGTTAATGGACTTAACTGAAAAAGCATTTGCAGATGATCCTAAACTTGATGGCATTAAAGGTGTAATGAACTCTTCAGGAGAAGGGAAATGGACTGTTGAAACTGCGCTTGAGTTACAAGCAGCGGCACCAGTAATCGCGATGTCATTATTTATGCGCTATCGTTCTCAGGAAGATGATACATTCCATGGAAAAGTAGTTTCAGCACTACGTAATCAGTTCGGTGGACATGAAGTTGTAAAAAAATAAGGATGTTTTTGAAAAGAAACTTGTGCATAAGCGCAAGTTTCTTTTTTATAGATTAAGAAATTACTAATTTAAAAATACCAATCAATCATCGTTTTTTTGTCACAAAGGACAGCTTCAACATTCATTGATTGAACAATATATTCTATATTTTCTTCTTTAGCTAATAATAAGGTTGTAAAGGAATCGTATATACTCATAAACGCATACTCATTGTCTTCTCCAGTAATAATTAACTCATTATTGCTAATGTCCCAAATATCTAATGGAGTAAGTATTATTTACCTGTAATAATCCGTTTGTATCAAGAATTGGTTCAGAGAAATATAGATTTTTTACACCTTTAGAACCGAGGAGTTTAAGTAATTTGTGTAATAAAAATATAGACGTATAATCTTCTGTTGGATAATAAAGATCTTTTTTTAAGTTTGAATGTAGCTTTTCAGCTAAATCCTCTCTTTTATATTCTTCTGAAAGGGCACTAATGGAAGTCAACATGGACATTGCTAGGTCTGCGTATGAATGTAATCCACTACAAGACATCATTTCCTTCCAAGAAACGGATTTCCCATTATGAATGATTGCTTCAGCGCTAGGATAGATGTGCTCATATAGTCTTTTTCTCACATCCTTTTCCCATCCTAAAGGCATTTGGACAAAAGGATGTAGCAATATAGCTGCAGATTTAAAGTTTCTTGGTAGTTGTTCTAAAATTGGTGATTTGTCATCTAGCCAAATGTAATCCAACAAAATATAACCCCCTCTTAGACTTTGAAATGTACGGATTCCCGTATTATGTTTTTTTGTATTGATTGTATCAAATATAAAGCGAAGCATGAAATATGTCCCAACATAAAAGTAAGAATAAATATAATGAAGTTTTCATAAATAGTAAAAGGGTGCTTATGTCATCAGTATAGCTAAGAAATGTTGTTACATATGAGAAGAGCGTGTTAATAAAATATGAGGTGGTTAAATGGGAAATGAGAAAGTGAAGTCTGTAAAGGAAGAAAAAAAGTTATGTCTTTGTATGATTGTCAAAAATGAGTCTAGAATAATGGAAAGATGTTTAAATGCAACAAAATCAATTGTAGATTTTGTTTCTATTTGTGATACTGGATCGACGGATAATACGCCTGAAATTATTGAAAATTGGTGTAAGGAAAATGAGATACCTGGGACGGTTCATCATGAGCCGTTTAAAAACTTTGGTTATAACAGAAGTTTAGCTGTTTCATTAGCGCAAAAAACATATCCAGAAGCAGATTATTTATTAATATTAGATGCGGATATGATTTTAGAGGTTGATCCGAATTTCGATAAAACGAGCTTAACGGAAGATCATTATCTTACATTGCAATATGATGTTCATATTAAATATTGGCTTACACGTCTTTTGAAAGCTTCTTTACCATGGAAATCTGTCGGTGTTACTCATGAGTATTGGGATATAGATCGCTCAAAAGTTGGAGCGAATTACAATACGAGGGTAGATCGGTTAGAGACTCTTGTCGTGAATGATCCCGGAGATGGCGGGAGTAAAGCTGATAAATTTGAAAGAGATGAGAGGTTGTTGTTACAAGGAATAAACGACCCAGAAACAACGCCAGATTTGCATATAAGATATTTATTTTATTTAGCTCAGACTTATTTTCATTTAAGTCAATTTGAAGATTCGATTAAATGGTATAAAAAACGAGTGGAAGCAGGGGGGTGGGTTGAAGAGGTATTCTATTCGTTATTGCGAATAGGATTTTGTTATGAGCAGTTAGCAAATCGTTCAGCAAATAAACAAAATGAAGTGACAGCTGCTGATGAAAAAGAAAATGTTAAAGGGCAAGAAGAGCAATATTTAGCATTAGCTGTTTTTTATTTTCAAAAAGCGTGGGAATATAGACCAACTCGGGCTGAACCATTATACCAACTTGCAAGGTTGTATCGATTACGATCTCAAAACAATATTGCTTTGATGTATGCTCTGCAAGGGAAGGAAATTCCTTTTCCAAAGGATGATCTTCTATTTGTAGATTATCATGTGTATGATTACTTATTTGACTATGAAATTTCTATTAGTGCTTTCTATATACCTCATAAAAAACATTTAGGGGCCGTGTCGCAAAAGTATTTGGAATCGATTAAAGAAAAGATTCCATTTCATATAGCAAATATAGTAGAGAATAATGCGAAATTTTATTAAATACATTTTCGGTTAAAGGAGTAGTGGAGTAATCATGGAATTAATGCGATGGGCGATTGAACTAGGAGAATCGGTGCATGGAAATACGTATGAAGAATTGATGCCACTACTAGACTATTATTATGATCGTGATCATTTAAAAGCGTATTGTATCGCAAATCTTCTTTTAAACATGGATGTATTAGATGAACATCGGGAAAGAATCGAATTAAGAAGATGCATCGCTGCTTATTATGCTGGATTATATAAAGTAGCAAGAAAACATGCAAATGAGTTAGTACTTAAACATCCGGATGTAGATTTATATAAAAATAATTTAAAATTAATGGAAGCTTATTTGAATAAAGAATATGATTATTGTCTTTTTATATGCCCAAAGACATACGGTAGTTTCATAGATGTTGCGCGAGCTTTAAAGTGGCGGTTGGAGCAGGAGGGAAATACAGTAATTATATCAGAAACAATACTGGAAAATGTAAAGAATACAGTTGTTTTTGGAGCACATACATACGCATATAACCCGAATCTTCTTCCGAAAGATGCAATTATTTATAATTTAGAACAGCTATACGAAGGAAGTCCATATGCGCACCCCCTTTATTTAATATTATTAAAAGATAGAGTGATTTGGGATTATAGTAAACAAAATATAGAATGGCTAAAACAAAAAGGGGTAGGAAAAGAAATAAAACATGTAGAAATGAACTATGCTCCAACTTTGGAAATAAAAAAAGATGCATTTGAAGATGAGATTACTGAAGATATTGATATTCTGTTTATAGGTGCTCTTAATCCGAGGCGGCAAGCTATTTTTGATCATCTAAAAGCGATTGCTCCGAATTTAAATATAGTTTTTAAAAATAATGCGTGGGGAATTGTTAGAAATGAATTGATTGCTAGAGCTAAAATTATATTAAATATTCATTTTTACTTATCAGGAATTCTTGAAACACCTCGCGTGTCTTATGCAGTCGCAAATAAGAAATTTATTATTTCCGAAAATAGTAATCCAGAAGATGAGGTAGAGTGGCCGGGAATTGTATTTACTCCGTACGAAAAAATAATTGAAAACGTAATGAAATATATAGAATTACCAGAAGAACGGAAAAAATTAGCGGGAAAAGCATATAATCATTTTGCAGCAAATGAAAGTTTAGGTACATTGAGTCTGAGAGATGAAACGAAGTAATTGTGCGAAACTCATACGAAAGTATGAGTTCTTTTTTGTTTATCATACTATTTTATGAAACAAGTTAACTCTTTATATTGTGTCTTGTATAGAAATTTCTGATAATATATAAGTAGAACTTGAAAACAAAGGGGAGAAATAATCATGAAACTAGTCGTTATTAACGGTACACCAAGAAAATTTGGTAGAACTCGCGTGGTGGCAAAATATATTGCGGATCAATTTGAAGGGGAATTATATGATTTAGCAATTGAGGAGTTACCTTTGTACAATGGAGAAGAGTCACAACGTGATTTAGCGGCAGTAAAAAAATTAAAAACGTTAGTGAAAGCTGCGGATGGGGTTGTATTATGTACACCAGAATATCATAATGCGATGAGCGGTGCGCTGAAAAACTCTTTAGATTACTTAAGTAGTAGTGAATTTATTCATAAACCAGTTGCGTTGTTAGCGGTTGCTGGCGGTGGTAAAGGTGGAATAAATGCATTAAACAGCATGCGAACGGTTGCTAGAGGTGTTTATGCAAATGCAATTCCAAAACAAGTTGTGCTTGATGGATTACATGTGCAAGATGGTGAACTTGGGGAAGATGCCAAACCATTAATTCATGATGTAGTTAAAGAATTGAAAGCATATATGAGCGTATATAAAGAGGTGAAAAAACAACTAGGAGTGGAGTGATATGTCCTCACTTTATCATGATTCTCGCTTGTATTACATTCTAGGGGCCAATAGTCTATCTGCTATTGGTTCCGGAATTGTTATGATAACGATTCCGTGGCTGTTAATTAAAGAGAGTGGAGGAGAGACAACGTTTGGCTATGTTTCCATCATCTCAACTCTAATTATGTTTTTATTAACGCCGTTTATCGGGCAAAGTATTGATCGCTTCTCTAGAAAATCTTTATTGTTATGTAACGAAGGAATTGGGATAGCCGTAATCGGAATAATGGTTATGTGGGGATTTGCTGGGCAATCCTATCATTCTATTCACTATATTCTTATTTATATAGCAGGGTCTTTTTACTATTTGTTATTTTATCCTACAATTTTTGCATTTAACCAAGAAATTTTCCAAGCAGAACATTATAAAAGTTTAAGTGGGACGATGGAAATACAAGGACAGTTAACACAAGTTATTTCAGGAGCAGCCGCGAGCTTCTTAATTGAAATTGTGTCTTTGAAGTGGATTTTGTTAGTAGATATGTTTACTTTTGTAGGAGCACTTTTCCTGTTCTTATGTATACCATACGTAAAGAAAAAGGAAGTAAAAAAGAAAGTAACATTTAAGAAGCAATTGTTCGAAGGAATTCACTTTATGAAAAAACGTCCCAAGCTCTTTTGGTTCTTACTGGCCACTTATATGCCATTTATCGGTGTCATGATGGCAAATTATTTAATACCAGTTTATATTTCGGATATACTCAAAGCCAATGCCTCTGTATATGCAATAGAGGGCATGATGTACGGTGTCGGAGCGGTTGTTGCAGGAATCTGTATTCCACTCATAATGGAATATGTCAAAACAGAAGTTTCAATCGTTATGACGATGTTCATTTATGTAATTTCAATTACCGCAATGAGTATTGAACCTTCCGTAATGTTGTTATATGGACTAGCGATTTTTCATGCAATTGGAAATGCGGGGACAAGAGTGGCGAGAAATGTATTGATGATGGAGGAAATTCCAAATGAAGTAATGGGACGTGTAGACAGCTTATTTCGCCTAATTGGTACTGGAATACGAATTGTATTATTAATGTTGTTTACAGCGGGTGTATCTAAAGCTGGGGTAATGCTTCCGTTTTACGTACTTAGCTGTATATTGATTCTATCATTAGGAATTGCTCTTTATTATGTATATTCACAACGTAAAGTAGGAACGAACGTTTCTAATAAATCAATCGTTTAAAAAACCTTCTGCCTTCCAATCTTTTTCTATCATTCCTTTCGAGAGGACTCCCACCTCTAAACGTAAGTGAAGGTGGGAGTCCTCTCGAAAGAAATATTTTATTTTCGAGAAAAAAACAGAAACGTATGTTCTTTTTTGCTATAATATCCTTAACAAGGAGGTGAATAAAATGGTAAAGGAAAATCCATCAAACTATAAAACTCTTCAAATCTGGATTAAAAAAGGGCATCGTATGTATTCTTATTTTCAAGAATGTTGTCATAACGCTAAGAACATGTACAACACCACAAACTTTTATATACGCCAGGTGTACACTGGATTAACACAAAAAAAAGAGTTGCAGCCTTTGCAAAAAGAAGTTCTGGATAATATTCATAAAAATATTGGTAAGATGAATGACACACAACTTCTTGCCTATCAGAAGAAATTGGAAAAAGAGAAATTAAAGCCTAAAGAAGAACAGAAAGAGATTAAATGTAATTTGTTTTCAGAACCTAATTTTGAAAAGCCTTATGTAGATTACAACTTTCTAGATGCACTATTTAAGGCTATGATTCAAAATGATTATCGAGCTTTGCCTACGCAATGTAGCCAGTCCATCATGAAAGGTTTGTTCCAAAATTGGAAATCTTTTTTTGCTATTTTAAAAGACTATAAAAAGAATCCAAACAAATATGCTGGAATGCCTAGGATCCCAAAGTATATTCATTCTTCTGAAAAAGAGATTCTGTATACAAACCAAGATTGCATCATTAAAAACGGTAGATTTTTAAAGTTTCCAAAGACGAAATTACAATTGAATATTGGGAAACTAGGTTTCACTGAAGGTAAACTGAAACAAGTTCGTGTGATTCCAAAATACAATGAATATGTAGTGGAATTGGTAATTGATGTTCCTTCTGAAGAACAAATTATTGAAGAGAATGCTCGTTATATGAGTATTGATTTAGGGATTGATAACCTTGCAACCATCGTAACAAACACAGGTATGAAACCTGTCCTTGTTAAGGGCAAACATGTCAAAAGCATAAATCAATATTACAACAAAATGAAGAGTCATTTTACAAGCATTCTTAGAAATGGAAAACAAACTAATGAAGGACCTTTTACTTCTAAAAGGATAGAAAAACTTCATCAAAAACGTTACTTGAAAATAAAAGACGTCTTCCATAAAGTTAGTCACCACATCGTAAAACTAGCTCAAGAAGAAGAAGTTTGTAAAATCGTTATAGGTCAAAACAAAAGTTGGAAACAAGAAACGAATATGGGAAAAAGAAATAACCAATCGTTTTGTCATATCTCGCATAATTTACTGATTCAAATGATTACATACAAAGCAAATGCTGTAGGCATTCAAGTTGTTGTAACTGAAGAATCATATACATCGAAAGCAAGTTTTCTGGATAACGACTTCATTCCAACGTATAGAGAAAATGACCAAAATACAACTTTTTCAGGAAAACGAATAGAGCGCGGCATATATCGTTCAGCAAATAAAACTTTAATTAATGCAGATGTAAATGCTGCGGCTAACATTTTACGAAAAGTAATCCCAAATGCATGGACAAATGGGATAGAGGGGTTAGGCGTGAAACAGCTCGCTAATGTGTTAACTCCCCTGACGTTAATCGTCCGTTAGGTCGAAACGTTAGAAACCCTCACTTCAAGCTTTGCTAAGTGGGGGAGTGTTCATATAATAAAAAGAAAGGGAGTGCAAACATATATATGAACAAATGGATACTACTTATAATCTTATTATTACCACCACTATACATTCTTTATATGACCTTTCGAATGAAGGAAGTTGCTCGTGAAAAATTGAGCTATCACTCTCCGTACGTTCTTATACTGGGTGCAAAGTTATTTGGAGATAGACCGTCTTTATCTCTTCAAAATCGTTTGGATGTAGCGTTGGAATATTTATTTTCCCACCCTGAAGCGAAAGTAGTTGTTTCAGGTGGTCAAGGAGAAGATGAAGATATACCGGAAGCTCACAGCATGAGAAACTATTTAATGGTATACGGTATAGATGAGAGTCGTATTTTAATAGAAGATCAATCTACAAATACGTATGAAAACTTAAAGTTTAGTATGGATTTATATAATGTGAAACATGCAGTAGTTGTAAGTAATACGTATCATTTATATAGAACGAAAATAATTGCAAAGCGTTTAGGCATGAAGATGGAGGCACTAGCTGCTGAAACACCAATTCGTTCTAAGAGAAAAATGTATGTGCGTGAATATGCTGCTATAATGAAAACAATATTGTTAGACCGTTAGAGCTCAAATGTGAGCTCTTTTTTTGTAGAATAATGCGTATCATTTGAAATGAATTCCATATTCCATCAAAATAAAGGAAACAACGATAAAGGAGTTGTATTTGTGATTCAGTTTAATCAAGTGTCAAAATCATATGAAGATGGCACAAAAGCAGTGGATTCATTGCATTTAGAAATTAAAAAAGGAGAATTTTTTGTTCTCATTGGTCCGAGTGGTTGCGGGAAAACAACGACAATGAAGATGGTTAATCGTTTAATTGAAACGACTGAAGGCTCAATTTTAATCGATGGAAAAGATATTCAACAATATAATATTAATGAATTACGTTGGGATATAGGGTACGTGCTGCAGCAAATCGCTTTGTTTCCGCATATGACAATTGCAGAAAATATTGCAGTTGTTCCTGAAATGAGAAAATGGAATAAAGAAAAAATAAAAGCCCGTGTCGATGAGTTGCTACAGATGGTCGGGCTAGAACCAGATGTATATCGTAATCGTATGCCTGATGAATTGTCAGGGGGGCAAAAGCAACGTGTTGGTGTCGTACGGGCATTAGCCGCAAATCCGAAAATCGTTCTTATGGATGAACCGTTTAGTGCGTTAGATCCGTTAAGTAGGGAACAGCTTCAGAAGGATATTGTACAATTGCAAAAAAAGATTCAAAAAACAATTGTGTTCGTAACGCATGATATGCAAGAAGCGTTATCGCTTGGAGATCGTATTTGTATTATGAAAGAAGGAAAAGTTGTTCAATTAGATACACCAGAAGGTATTATACATAATCCGAAAAATGAATTTGTAGAGGAGTTCATTGGAAATCGTGGACGACCTTGGTATGAGGGGAAAAGTATAGAAGATGTATTACCACTTGATGAAAGCATGCGGGGAGAAGGGGAGGCACTTTCATTACATTCATCTTTACAAGAAGCATTAGTTCGCCTGCGAGCTGAAGAAGTCGTTCCAGTTGAAGAAAATGGTCAATATGTTGGCGCTTTAACAAGTCGTCATATTGTCAATTACATTGTTGAACAAATGAAGGAAAGAGGCTAAACAGTGACTGATTTTATACAAACGTTCCAAGAACGAAAAATAGAATTACTAACTGCATTAAGTGAGCATTTACAAATATCGCTTATTTCATTATTTTTTGCAGTAATTATTGCGGTACCACTTGGCATTTTATTAACGAGAAAAGAACGACTGGCTGAGTTTATAATAGGAACTTCAGCAGTAATGCAGACAGTCCCATCGCTTGCATTACTAGGACTATTAATTCCGTTAGTAGGAATTGGCAAACTTCCAGCCATTATTGCTTTAGTTGTGTATGCACTATTACCTATTTTACGAAATACATATACAGGAATAAGGGAATTAGATGAATCACTAATAGAAGCCGCGAGAGCTATGGGGATGAATAGTTGGAGAAGACTGTGGAAGGTAGAACTTCCTCTTGCTTTACCAATTATTATGGCCGGTATTCGTACGGCGATGGTATTAATTGTTGGAACAGCTACATTAGCAGCTCTTATAGGTGCTGGTGGGCTCGGTAAACTCATTTTACTTGGTATCGATCGGAATGATCATGCGCTTATCATTTTAGGGGCCGTACCAGCCGCGTTACTCGCTTTATTCTTTGATGTAGTACTTCGCATACTTGAACAACCAAAACGCTCTTCTAAGCGTGTTATATTGACGATATGTATCACTCTTGTAATGGTCGCCGCTCCATTTCTTTGGAATACACAAAAGAAAGATATTGTTATTGCGGGGAAACTTGGATCAGAACCTGAAATTTTAATTCAAATGTATAAGCAGCTTATTGAACAAGATACCGATTTACACGTACAATTAAAACCAGGTCTTGGAAAAACAGCGTTTGTATTTGAAGCGTTAAAATCAGGAGAAGTAGATATATACCCAGAGTTTTCAGGAACAGCTTTATCTACTTTCGTGAAGGAAGAACCGAAAAGTACAAATCGTGATGAAGTATATGAACAAGCTCGCATAGGAATGGAAAAGAAATATAATATGTCCATGTTGAAGCCGATGGAGTATAACAATACATATGCATTAGCTATGCCGAAAAAAATAGCAGCTCAAAATAATATAAATACAATTTCTGATTTAGGAAAAATTGCACAGGATGTAAAAGTAGGATTCACATTAGAATTTGCTGATCGTGAAGACGGTTATAAAGGAATGCAAAAATTATATAACTATAAATTTTCAAATGTGAAAACGATGGAACCGAAACTACGTTATAGTGCAATTCAATCAGGGGATGTTAACGTAATCGATGCATATTCAACAGATAGTGAGCTGGAGCAATACGGACTTAAAGTACTAAAAGATGATAAAGGGTTATTCCCACCATATCAAGGTGCACCATTATTAAGAAAAGAGACGTTACAGAAATATCCTGAGCTTGAAAAAGTATTAAATAAATTATCTGGGAAGATTACAGATGAAGAAATGCGAAAAATGAATTATGAAGTAAATGTGAATGGGAAAAGTAGTGAAGAAGTTGCGAAACAATTTTTACAAAAAGAGAATTTACTTCGTTAATTTTACAAGAAATATACAAATTTATATGTATGAAATGACCGTTCATTACAAAATGGACGGTTTTTTTGTGCATACTTATACATTTTTTCAAAAAAGTATTCCATTTTTCTTCATTTTCTTTTAGAATAAGTAATGTTTTCCTGAAAAAATATAAGAGAAACGTCTATTAGAGAAAAAGGTGACTTTAATAGTTGAACGAACATAACACCTAGAATGACAGATGGGGTGGTACAAATAGAAAAGAAGTTAGGGTTTTTTCCATTAATCGCATTAGTAGTTGGAACAATGGTTGGTGGCGGTGTTTTTAGTTTACCGCATGATTTAGCAGTGGGAGCAAACAGTGGCGCAATAATAATTGGCTGGTGTATTACAGCGATGGGAATGATTCCACTTGCGCTCGTATATCAAACGTTAGCAAGACAAAAACCGGAACTTGAAGGTGGAATTTATAGTTATGCACGTGCTGGTTTCGGTGAATATATTGGATTTAATAGTGCTTGGGGATATTGGCTAGCAGGAATCTTAGGTAATGTCGCAACAATTATGTTACTGTTTAGTACATTAGGTTATTTCTTTCCAATTTTCAAAGGAGGAAATAATGTTGCGTCTATCGTTGGGGCATCACTTTTATTATGGACACTTCATTTTCTAATTTTATTTGGAATCCGTGAAGCTTCTATTATGAATGTGATCGCAACAATAGGGAAGTTAGTTCCAATCGTTTTATTTATTGTTGTAATGGTAACAGCCTTTCGCTGGGACACATTTACACATGATTTTTGGGGAGAAGGAACGATCTCACTTTCCGCTATACTTGGTCAAGTGAAAAATACAATGCTTGTAACACTTTGGGTTTTCATTGGAGTTGAAGGAGCGGTTGTATTATCTGGAAGAGCGAAGAATAGTCGAGATGTTGGTAAGGCAACAGTATTGGGACTTATTTTAGTAATGTCCATTTATATTTTAATTTCTGTCTTGTCGATGGGAGCTATGACAAGAGGCGAACTTTCTGTGTTAGAAACTCCGTCAATGGGACATGTATTAGAGCACGTTGTTGGTCCATGGGGTGCAGTTGCGATTAACATCGGATTAGTTGCTTCACTTGTCGGTACATTAATTGGCTGGTTTTTACTTGTTTCTGAAATTTCACACGTAGCAGGAAAAGATGGCGTATTTCCGAAAGTCTTTACGAAAACAAATAAAAAACAAACACCGCACATGGCATTATGGATCTCAAATGGTGTTGCCCAAATTATATTTATCATCGTTTTGTTTTCGGAATCAACATATCAAATTATGTATTTCATTGCATCAACATCAATTTTATTACCATATTTATTATCAGCGTTATTCCAATTTAAATTAGTCATTACAAACGAACTAAAAGACGCTAAATTAAAAAACGGAGCGTTAGCTTTAATTGCTTCTATTTACTCTGTATGGCTTCTTTATGCAGCGGGTTTAAAGAATTTACTACTCGTTTCAATTGTGTATGGAATTGGAATTATTGTTTACACGTTTGCAAGAAAAGAACAAGGGAACCGTTGCTTTGCAGGTGCAGAGAGATATGTGATGTGGGCAATTATTATTGCGGCTATCACATCACTGTATATGTTATTAACTGGAAATATAAAAATGTAAAAAGTCCTTTTCATTTAAAGGGCTTTTTTCTTTGTTTAGAGAATATTTACTACATAAGATATTCAGGAGGGATGAGAATGGAAGAAAAAGAACAGTTGTCTAGAATAATTGATTTAGCTAGCGAGTTAAGGAAAGTATTAGTGCAAGAATCATTTTTTAATCATCATCCTGAACTGAGAGGAGTCATTGAAAATTTAGCAAGTTCTGTTGAAAATTTGGCGGAATTACAAAAAAGTAAAGATGAAAACGCTGAAGATCGATTACGTTACGTACTTGCGAAAATGAAAATTGCTCATAATGCAATTTTACAAGAGAAAAAAGCATTTCCTTCTCATTAATATACGTTTTCATTTTGAACCTGGCGGATAACGTCAGGTTTTTTGTTTCTAGTTTTTCGTTTTTTTCATACACTAAGAATAGTATGAAAAAAGAAGGTGACGAAGGTGAAATTACATAAAGCTCTTCAGCCAAGTTTTATAAAACGAATGTACTATATGAGGTTTATCGGGAAGTTTACAAAAGCAGAGAGAGAGAAGAGTGGAGAGAATTTCTTTGTACAATGCCTATCGCCAATACCACTCACGTTACAAGAGCAATTAAAAAATGAACCATACGTATTTGAAGGTTTATGTAGCAATAAAAAGAATGAAAAAGTCTTTTCGGAATTAAAGAAAAGAAAATTAGAAAAGCAATTGGCTATGTTTCGCCTCTATTATGAAAGAGGACATTTATACGTGGAGTTAATTTGTACAGAGGAACCGCGAGAAGTGGTAAACGACTATAAAATGATTCCAGTACCTAAAGTTTCCGATTTCAGAAAGGGAGAGTCTTTAGAAAGAAAACTTGGTAATGGTTATTTGTCATTTCTAATGCCAAAATATCCAAAAGACTTTGAGCCTCCTGAATTATTGTGGCACGAGGGAAGATTATATGGAAATATATCTTTAAAGTCATCATCAATTAGTTCAATCGCATATTTTGAACAGCAGCGGGAATGTAAGTATATAGAATTAAATGACTGGATGAAGTATGTAGAAATAGCGGTAGAAGATCAATTATATTTTGTAAGCAATCATGTGTATGAGCAATTAAAAAAACGAATGACGGAAGAAGGTAAGCTTGTAGAGGTAGAGGAAATAAAAGTGCATAAGGATGAATGGGAATGGGATGAGCGTGAATCCGTCTTTTTACAGTATGTAAAAAGTTTTGTGCGTAATAAAGGGATATATTTGGATGAAACGGATATTTATAATTTTCATATAAGTGCAAAAACAAATATGTTGACGATTCTTGGTGGTATACCAGGCGCTGGGAAATCCCGTTTTGTGCAAGCTTATGCAGAAGCACTTGGATTACAGTATGGAGAAGAATTGGTTTGGATTCCGATTTCACCATCGTATCAAGAACCACATGATTTACTTGGTTACCTTCACCCAAATGGTTCTTTTATTGAAAGTGAAACAAAATTAGTTAGGGCGTTAATGAAGGCGAAAGAAAATCAAAATCAGCTGTATATAATAGTTTTTGATGAAATGAATATGTCACATATTGAGCATTGGTTTACTCCATTTCTATCTGTTCTTCAACTTGAAAAGCAAAACCGTATTTTAAATTTGTATGAAGGTATACAAGAAAAAGAAAATCCAATTCCACCAACAATTGAAATTGGAGAAAATATTATATTTGTAGGTACTGTGAATTTTGATGAAACAACGAAAGAGCTCTCAGATCGATTATTAGATCGGACGAATGTAATAACTTTACGAAAGATTCCGTTTTGTGAGATGTGCATGGAGCAGGAGAAAGTTGTATTACAAAAACCTCTGAAAGTAACTACAGGAGAATTTCGTATAAATTGGGTAAGGAATAAATCAATGATTGAAGTATTTTCTGAAGAAGAGTTAGAGTTGTTAGATAAATTACATGGTGTATTGTCATCACACGATGCGTCAAAGGGAATTTCTTTTCGATGTGCAAATGCAATAGCTACTTACTTGCAAAATATACCGTTCCAAAATAATCATTCCTATATGATCAGTAGAGAAGAAGGATTTGATTTACAAATAAAGCAACGTGTATTGACGAAAATAAGAGGGACTGAAATGATGGTGGGTTCTTTACTTTCAGAAGAAGTAAAAAGGGGAGCGACATTAGTACCTCTCTTGCAATCTACACTTGCAAACAGAGTATCTACATTTGAACACTCTTTAGCATATATAAGAGAAAAGCGTAGAGAACTGGAGTTGTATGGCTATGCAAAATGAAGGGCGATATGAAACAGAAATCGTTGATACGAAAGAAAAACTTCCTTTTGTATTAAAGTTAATCATTGGAACAGAGGCAAAAGGGGAATATATATTATTAAATCGTCTTTGTACATCTACTACAGCATTAGTACAATGTATTTATAAAGTACAAGAATTAAAACCAATCAGATTGCATTACCATTATGAAAGTCCAATGAATATTACTTTTATATGGAATAAAGTATATGAGGGGCAGAAAAATATAAAAGAGTCAAAGTATGAAATAAATGAAAAAAAACAAAAGGTACTAATATATGAACATGGTAAAACAGAATTCTTTTATCCATGGCGTTGTGGCTTATATCATTTTGAAGTGAATATAGAAGATAGAACGTATTATGGTGCTTTTCAAGTCGTCCCTAAAAATTTTTTTGATGACCAATTTGAAATGATTCAAAACTATGTGAAATCAATTTTAAATGAGTTGATTTTAGATAGGGGTTATTATAAAAAGACTTTCTCTACACTTAGTGATATTGAAGATTCTTCTTATTTAGTGTTACTTAGAAAGTTGCCGCAAAAAATGAAAAAGATAAAGCAAATTTTTAAGAAAATAGAATCGAGTTCAAAATTTATACATGAATATAAATGGGAAGAAAAGGAGCGTAAAGCAACGAGAAAAGGAACCATAGTAGCGGATAGAAAACCGTATGCAAAATATTATAATCGTAAGTTCATAGAACAAAAAAATAGTAAGGAAAATGCATTTCTTAAATTTAAAGCGATGCAATTTTATCTCTATTTACTTGAAGCTGAAAGTTTTTTGTGTCAAACAATTGAAATATTAGAAAGAGCAAAAAAGAAGAAATATGAAGAATTTCAAGCTGTAAAAACGATTATACAAACAATTGAGCGTAATGGATCAGTTACCGATAGAGAGAAACAAAAATACAAAAATTTACATTTACTAAAAGAGGCGGATTTACGAAAAAGTTCCATGAAGATACAAGAATATAAAATATTAGCGCATTTTGTACATGAAAGTGTACAATACTTTCAAACTTTAACGCATTCTCCATTTTGGAGAGAAGTTTCTGAAACGGGTAACATGAACTCACATAATTTACCGATACCACATCAACAATTACTACAGCATTTAGATTTACTTCCACAATATACAGATCAATCCCCATCTTTATTATTTGTTTATAAACCAACATTTTTAGTGTATGAATACTACGCTTTTTTTATCGTTATTTCCATGTTAGAGCAAATTGGTTTTGAGGCTAGAAATTCCATTCGTGAACAAATACAGGAACATTTTTATGTTGATGGATTACAAGATGGAACGACAGTAGTTTTACATCGAGATGACATTAGAGTGCATGTCGCATTTAATGATTTAATTGAAACACATCCACTTATTGCATTAAGTAAAGGGAGTAATTTTTATAATGGAGAAGACACGAAGAAGCCAGATATTCGCTTAGACTGTTATGTAAAGGAAGAAGAGAAATATATATATCAATCTTCTATTATTATCGAAGTGAAATATAGCCCAATGTACAATATTTTTCAGCACGTTGGAAATACAAAAGCAACTGAGCAAATGTATAAGTACTGGTCTATAAAATATGTAGAAGAACAGGATGGAAGGCGAGTCTATTATCGAAGGGCCATTTATGAAGTCATTTGTGTATATCCAGGAAGTCATATGCACAGTAAAAAAATTGAGTCTGGGTGCGGTGTGTTCTTGCAACTATATCCATATAAAACGAAACAAGGGGAAGAGAAATTAGCTGGAAAACATGGAATGGTACAAATTTTTGAGAAGTGGTTAAAAAGCATTAAGAAGTAAAAGAAATCCTTTTTCATAAAGGATTTCTTTTAGGTTAAGCAGAATTATATGCAGTGTGGAAAGAAGCATACTACGATTTGAATTTGAAAGTAATCTAAATATGTTGTAAGAAGAGCGGTACATGAGAGATAAAAGACAATGAAGGTGGAATTTAATTCATTTTACAGAATATAATAAGTCGTAAATATTTTTAGTTGCATACGAAGATTTGTTCTTATATGATAGATAGTGAAAGCGTTATCAAAAACAGAGCGGCGATGGGAAAGGCGGGTATATATGTTCCAGCGTGTTCAAACAAAGGAAGAACATTTTTGGTTCGAGCAACTATGGGGAGATTTTTGTGAAGAAAGAAACTTAATGTTCGTAGAACGTAATTTAAATCCATCACGATTTTTATTAATAGAAGATGAACATCATATCGGTACAGTAGAATGTATTAAGTATACGGTACCAGAGCAATCAAATTCTGAGTTTTTCTATCCGTTTTCTAAAAATGACTTAGTGAAAGATTTGAAAAATGTATATGAAATAGGAAAGTTAAGTATTGCGAAAACGTCTCGTGGGAGAGGACACTTCAAAAGATTAACAGCTATTTTATTTATGCATGCATTAGAAACGAAAGCAGAATGGTATATTGCAGCAGTTACAAAAAGAATGTATATGTATTTATTAACACTCGGTTTCCCAATTGAACCGATAGATAATCCATTTCAGTTTCATGATACTTTACAAGGTGTACCAGTACGAATTCATGCCCGAAAAGGGGCTACACATTTGTATTCTTTAAAAGAATTTCGAGATGTGATTCAAGGGAACGCTCATGCACAGGCATTAATCGCAGAATACAGTAAAAATATTATGTTAACCAAATAAAACGAAATGAATATGTATAATAAAGAGAATGCTATTTTAATATGAAATCATTCTTCATGAAAAAAGACCCTTATTATTTTAATAAGGGTCTAAAAATTATAATCCAAATATACTAAAAATCATTTTACGGCGCTTCGGTTTCTTTTCTCGTTCATATGTTGGTTTTGTATCGGGAGTAATAAATAATGGTTCTTCTTTCTTAAGGCCAGCTTCTAGCTTTTGAATTCGCTCTAACATTTCCTCCATTTCACGGCGATGTTGTAAAAGTTGGTACGTAACAACATCATTTGCTTTATCTTGCATTTGTTCTTCCATTCGATCTAACCTTCTCGTAATAGTGTTTAATTGATCGGCTAATTGTTTAAAATCATGCGATGATATGTTTTGAACAATTGTGTTTACTTGAGTTTTTAATTCTTCAACATCATTTGATGATGTTTTTTGAGCAGGGTGAGAGTTCTGGGGTTGCTCTATTTGTGAAAGATGGTATTCTAACATTTGATCTAAATCATCTTGTGTAAAAATAAAGTGACCATATTTATTTTTTTCTATCGTAAGATTTAATTGTTGTGCAATCCGGACAACAGCTTTTGGGCTAACACCTAATTTTTTTGCGATAAATGGTGTTTTATATTCCAAAATAATCCCTCCTATATATATCCTGTTGAATGATTTCGATCTATGAAGTAAGTTCCCTTCTGGTGTGACAAAAGAAGTGTGGAATCGGCAAAGAAAGTGTTTTTTCACGAAATGAGGCTGTGAGGAATATATCGTGTATATAAAAATATTTTATTGTAAGATTTAGAATTATTTGACTAAGGGAAATAAATTAGATTATCATAATGATAAATATCTTTTTTATGTATGCATATAATATATAAAAAGGTGGTTGCTAATGTAGAATTTTGTTAGAGTATTAGAATGCTTACTTCACTTGAATAAAATTAAGTAGGAGGTGGCTTCCTTGCTTACAATGTAAGTAAGGAAAAGTATTTGGACATATATAGTATAAGTATAGTGATTGTTTTAATTGCCTTAACGGCATTTTTCGTTGCAGCAGAATTTGCAATTGTTAAAGTGCGAAGTTCACGAATTGACTATTTAATTGCAGAAGGAAATAATCGCGCAACACCTGTCAAAACAGTCATTACAAACTTAGACGAATATTTATCAGCTTGTCAGCTAGGAATAACAGTTACAGCTCTGGGGATTGGGTGGTTTGGTAAACCTGCATTAAAGCAAATGTTTGACACGATTTTTGTGAATTTAAACATTTCTACTCAACTAGCGGACATTTTTGCTGTAATTTTAGTGTTTTTGTTTATTA
Source organism: Bacillus sp. SH7-1 (assembly GCF_008042405.1). Lineage (NCBI taxonomy): Bacteria > Bacillati > Bacillota > Bacilli > Caryophanales > Bacillaceae > Bacillus > Bacillus sp. SH7-1. The sequence continues at coordinate 37,982 of NZ_QNUD01000015.1, read as the reverse complement.
CATTTTTACATGTTGTAATAGGGGAATTGGCCCCAAAAACATTCGCGATTCAAAAAGCTGAACAAGTGAGTTTATTTGTTGCTAAACCGTTAATTATCTTTTATCGTATGGCGTTTCCGTTTATTTGGCTATTAAATGGATCAGCCCGAATTATTACGAAGTTCCTAGGGTTGAAACCGCCGAAAGGGCACGATGAGGTTCATTCAGAAGAAGAATTACGGTTATTAGTTTCAGAAAGTTACAAAAATGGCGAGATTAATCAGTCTGAATATAAATATGTAAATAAAATCTTTGAATTTGATGATCGTATAGCAAAAGAAATAATGGTACCCCGAACTGAGATGCATATTATAAGTAAAGACATGCCTGCTGAAGAAGCTTTGCAAAAAATGTCTCGGGAAAAATATACGAGATATCCAGTTGTTGATGGTGATAAAGATCATGTAATAGGTTTTGTAAACTTTAAAGATATTTTCACAGATTTTGTGCAGCATAAGGCGGTTAGTAATAAGAAAGTAGAGCAATATATTAGGCCAATCATTTTAGTTATCGACTCTATCCCAATACACGACTTATTTTTAAAAATGCAAAAAGAAAGAACACATATTGCTATATTGATAGATGAATATGGTGGTACGTCTGGACTTGTTACTGTTGAAGATATATTAGAAGAAATAGTTGGAGATATTCAAGACGAATTTGATACAGATGAACAGCCAGAAATTCAACAAGTAAGTGAAACGAAAACAATACTAGAGGGAAAAGTGCTTGTTAGTGAAGTAAATACGTTATTAGGTTTAACGATTGATGATAATGGTGTTGATACAATAGGTGGTTGGATTTTAACGAAGAATATAGAAATTGCTGAAGAGGATTTCATTGAAATTGAAAATTATAAGTTTTGTGTGAAAGAATTAGATGGACACTATATTAAGAGATTAGAAGTTACAAAGACTGTAGAATCAATTGCTATTTTAGAAGATGAAAAACAAATTTCATTACAAGAACAAATTAGTTCATAGACTCTGCTATATGGCAGAGTTTTTTTGAGCATAATGTTTTTTGGAGAATAAGAGCTATGATACAATGGCATAAGTCAGACCTTTCACTAGGTGAAGTATTGTTGTATACATATATTTGGAAGGAGCAGAATTATGAAAAAGCACTTATATATAAATGGAGCTTGGAAGTCTGTAAACACGTATAAACCATTATATGCACCGTATTCTGAAGAAACATTAGCGGAAATTGCACAAGGAACAGAAGAAGATGTAAAGGAGGCTGTTACTGCTGCAAAAAATGCAATGAAGAAAATGAATAAATTATCTGCATATGATCGTGCGACTATTTTAGAGAAGGTTGCACAAAAAATGGATGAAAGAAGAGAAGAATTTGCGGAGATTATTGCAAAAGAGGCCGCAAAACCAATTCGTGCTGCGAGGGGAGAAGTAGATCGTACCGTTCAGACATACAAATTTGCAGCGGAAGAAGCGAAGCGTATATACGGTGAGACATTGCCACTTGATGCAGCGCCTGGTGCAGATGGCCGTATTGCCTACACAATAAGAAAACCGATTGGGGTTATAGGGGCAATTACACCATTTAACTTTCCATTAAATTTAGTAGCACATAAAGTTGGCCCTGCAATTGCTGCCGGAAATACTGTTGTATTAAAACCAGCTGATCAAACGCCATTATCGTCTTACGCATTAGTTGAATTATTTGAAGAGGCTGGATTGCCAAAAGGAGCTTTAAATATTATTTCTGGTCCCGGTTCAACTGTAGGTGAGGCGATAGTAACAAATGATGATGTTGCTTCCATTACTTTTACGGGAAGTCCGAAGGTTGGAATTGGAATTAAGGCAAAGGCTGGGTTAAAGCGAGTTACGTTAGAACTAGGGTCAAATGCTGCTGTTATTATTGATGAAGATGTAGAATTAACGGATGAAATAATTGAACGTGTGAAATGGGGAGCATTTGTTAATAATGGACAAGTTTGTATTTCAGTGCAACGTGTTTTTGTACATGAAAAGAGAATGGATGAATTTCTTTCAAAGCTAAAGAAAGCGATGGAAACAGTTGTTGTTGGTGATCCATTGCTTGAAGAAACAGATGTATCGGCTTTAATTTCGAAAAAAGATGTAGAGCGAATTGAAATGTGGGTGCAAGAAGCAGTTAAAGCAGGAGCGAATGTTTTATATGGTGGTAAGAAACGTGATGAAAGGATTTTTGAACCAACTGTATTAACGAATGTTCCAGAGCATGTATCTGTTCAGTGCCAAGAAGTATTTGGTCCACTCATGACTGTAAATACATTTAAAGAATTTGATGAAGCAATAGAGAAAGTAAATCATTCGCGTTACGGTCTACAAGCAGGAGTATTCACAAATAATTTGTTCAAAGCAATGCGTGCGATTGACGAGCTAGAAGTTGGTGGTGTCATGATAAATGATATTCCAACGTTCAGGGTAGATCATATGCCTTACGGTGGTGTGAAAGAAAGTGGTACGGGGCGTGAAGGTATTAAATATGCAATAGAAGAAATGACAGAATTGAAATTAGTGTGTATAAAAAAATAAAGTAGATCCAGCTTAAACATCGCAATAAAAAACGAGCAGGGAATGTTTACGATTCCATACTCGTTTTTTATTGTTTGTTTTACGTTTCTCGGAACAATTTCATTTAAGCAAGTGTACCTTTTACTTCATTTCTTGTTTGAAAATAGCATCTTCTACATAAATTTGTTCTTTATCTACAGCGGTGCTATGAGATAATACTAAACCGATTGGTGTTTCTGTACCTTTATTTTGAACAATTGTAAAAGGAATATTTTTTTCATTTGCTAATTTGATGTATTTTGATAAATGTGGGTAAGCAATGCCACCATTTAGGAATATTTGTAATGATTGAGAAGAGCGCATGCTACTAGCTACTTCAGAATATACATTACTTTGCATTACTTGACCGATAGTTAAAGCGATTTCTACACGCTCACGTAATGTAGTTAAATACATATTACGTTCTTCTGGTTTGTTCTGCTTTTGGCCGTAAATGCCTTCTTGGAGATAATCTTCCACATTTTTATTTACCATATTTTTCACACCTTTCATTTTCTATTGTACGAAAGAATAAAGCAGGATGCAAAAAAAGTCTCATCAAATGTAAAAAACTTTGAATGAAATGAAGGGAAATGGAATGTATCAATCTAAACAATTAATAAAGTCATAAAAATTTTATCAACACATATTAACAAAATGTGACAATAATCTATTAACGAATTGCAGTTTTTGTGTTAATATTCAAAATATAAAGGGTGTTCGTCGCATGGAAATGGAGGGAATGGGGGTTTTTCCAATCGATAAGGATATTAAAGAAGTATTTTGTTCGCACTTGAAAAACAACAGGCACCAATTCGTTGAGAACTGGAAAAACAAAATGATAATTTCCGATAAAGATCCATTTAAACTAGAAGCAGTTCAAAATGGAGAGGATTTATTAGAGTTAATTATCGAACTTACTATGGAAGAAAAAGATATAGATTATCTTCAGCCATTATGCGAGAAAATTGCTATTGAACGTGCAGGAGCAGATGCGAATATTGGTGATTTTGTTTATAATGCAAATGTGGGAAGAAATGAGCTTTTCGAAGCGATGTGTGAATTAGATGTTAGCGCACGTGAATTGAAACCAATTATGGCTCAAATACATACTTGTTTTGACAAATTAATTTATTATACTGTTTTAAAATACTCGGAAATTATATCAAAAAATTTAGAGGAAAAACAGCAATATATTAACGAAACACATAAAGAAAGGCTGACGATTTTAGGGCAAATGTCAGCTAGTTTTGTACATGAATTTCGTAACCCACTTACTTCCATAATGGGATTTGTCAAATTATTAAAGGCAGATCATCCTAGTTTATCGTATTTAGATATTATTTCGCATGAATTAGACCAATTAAATTTTCGTATTTCGCAATTTTTACTCGTATCGAAAAAAGAAATGTGGACTGAATCAGAACGATTTTGGCTTAATGATTTGTTTCAAGATATTATACAGTTCTTATATCCGAGCTTGGTCAATGCGAATGTTTCGATTGAAAAGAATTTGCCGTATCCAATTTCGTTTGTTGGCTATCGGAGTGAAGTGAGACAAGTAGTTTTAAATATATTAATGAACTCAATTGACGCTCTTGAATCAATGAAAGAAGAACGAAAAATTATCATTGATGTATTTGAAGAAAATCAAGTGATTCGAATTGTGATAAAAAATAATGGGCCAATGATTCCAGCTGAAAATGTAGAAACGATTTTTGAACCATTTGTAACTACTAAAAAGTTAGGAACTGGTATTGGATTATTTGTATGTAAACAAATTGTAGAAAAACATAATGGGTCCATCATGTGCCGTTCAGATAAAGATTGGACAGAATTTCAAATTGTATTTCAAAAATAAACAGTCTACACCAAATGAATGGTGTAGACTGTTTTAATTCGTAAGTATAACGGCTTCTAATTTAGGATCTTTCGTTGAATAACCTAAAATTGAAATTGTATAAATGATGTTCGGTTCGACTTTGAAATTCGGTATAGTTAGCAAGACGCTTGGATTATCTGCGAGTGAAATTTCAATATCTGCTGTACCAGGACTAACTTCTAAAAAATCTGTTATTTGTTTAAATAGTACATTTTCAAATAAATGATCTCCACCTTTTAAATCTATATTTACAACAGGTGTATCTGGAGAAAAATGCGCAAAGCGTATTTTTGCTTGGCCAGCTGGTAAATGTGTATTATCAAGCATAGGTTGTAATTGTAGATGATTATCACTATTTATTGCGGCAAAAGTATAAGTGTGGTTTCCCATTATCGGTACTAAAGCTGAAAAGATGGGAGTTTCATTTCCGACAGGAACAATATCTATACGGTATTTACCTTGCACTAATGTTAAATAGGGACTAAATTGTTTAAACGAAATATTTTTAATAACCTTTTGCCCGTTTACTAAAATGTCAACTGCAGGTGTATTTGAAGCAGAGTGAAAAAACCTTATGTGTGATGGTAAAGTAGCTTCTTGGGAATCTCTTTTTTCATATGCCTGTACAAGTTTCGTAAGTGCATCGTAATATTTCATATATAACTCTACATATTTTTTCGGATTATGAAATTGGTAGTAACGAGCGAGTTGTTCGTAACGTGCAGCTTCTTGTCCATATTTTTCGAGCTCAGATTGAGACATGAACATTCCTCCTTTGTCATCATTAAAACTATATGCTTAGCAAGAACGAGGTTATGCGAAAAAATGGTTTTTAAAGGAGAAAATTTGTAATGAAGATGTTGAAATGCATGGTCTGAAATTCTTAAAAAAATAGGGATTTTTTAAATTATAGGCAAATACACATACGAAGTGATGATTGTCCTACATAATTTATAAAGGAATGGTAGTTTGAATTTGAGGGAAGGAGTGACGAATTGGGATGAGGTTATCCCAAAAGTGATTGGGAATGAAGTTATGAAGGATTTTGTGCTATAGTTTTTGATTTATTTTGCAAGTGAAGGTATTAACCGGTAATAGAGCGTCGTGCCGAACTGATTAATGTGGTTAATCGGTTCTTTTTTTATTGTATAAAACGAACTGTAAAGTATGTAGAATATTGTTTTTTATACAAATAATCGCTATGTATTTAGTAAGGATAATTGTCGAATTTTGTTTGAAAATATGCAATATAAAGTAGGTGAATAGGAAGGAGTTTAAAGGGAGTTTCGTCGAAGTTTACACAATGTCGGCAATTGAGCGAGGCTGGCATTATGTTAGAAAAATATTTAGTGAAGCGCTAATTTTATATAAGGGAGGGTTATTTGAGCGTATAGATAAGGGTTGGTCTTTAGTTTAAGTTCTGAATTTTCTGTTTTTGAAATGATATTTAGCACTCATTTGTATATTTTATAATAGTTTTTTGATAAATTCACTGCTTTCGCAGAGGGTTCTTTTTTATGAAAGAAACGTCAATTTTCTTCATATATATATACAAATTGGAGAAATGGGGGAGCGCTATGCGCGATTACTTAATTAAACCACTTGTTGGTCAGCCGTATCCAATGATTTCACATGGAAAAGGTGTGTATTTGTATGATCAAAACGGAAATAAATATTTTGATGGCTCGTCAGGGGCAATTACGGCAGGGATTGGGCATGGCGTAAAGGAGATTGCAGACGTTATCAAAAAACAAGCAGAGGAGATTGCTTTCGTTTATAGATCACAGTTTACGAGTGAACCAGCTGAAAAATTAGCGAAGAAATTAAGCGATTTAAGTGTAGGAGATTTGAACTGGAGCTTTTTTGTGAATAGTGGTACGGAAGCAAATGAAACAGCTATGAAAATTGCAATCCAGCATTTTCAAGAGCGAGGTATTCAAGGGAAGCATAAAATTTTGTCACGATGGATGAGTTATCACGGTATTACGATGGGAGCCTTATCAATGTCTGGGCATCCACTACGCAGACAACGTTTCGTATCAATTTTAGAAGATTATCCAACTATTCCAGCTCCATATTGTTTTAGATGTCCGGTGCAAAAGGTATATCCGACTTGTCAGCTTGCTTGTGCGACTGAACTTGAAAGATCAATTGAAAGAATTGGAGCAGAACATATCGCAGCTTTTATTGCTGAACCGATTATCGGGGCAGCTGGAGGCGCAGTCGTTCCGCCGAAAGAATATTATAAAGTCATTAAAGATATTTGTAGTCATTATGATATTTTATTTATTGCTGATGAAGTAATGACTGGACTTGGTCGTACTGGCGCATGGTTTGCGATGGAGCATTGGGGTGTAGAACCGGATATTATGACCCTTGGTAAAGGTTTAGGAGCTGGATACACGCCGATGGCAGCGACGGTTGTAAGCGACCGTGTTATGGAGCCGATTTTACGAGGATCGCGTTCTGTTATGAGTGGGCATACGTTAAGTGCAAATCCATTATCTGCAGCAACAGCGCTAGCTGTTATTGAATATATGGAGAAACATAATCTACCTGAAAAAACAGCGGAAAAGGGAGAGTATTTAATAAAAGGATTACAGAAAGTTCAGCAACAATCGACAATCATTGCTGATGTGCGCGGAAAAGGATTGCTGATTGGAGTAGAATTGCAACCGTTTACAAAAGCGTCGGAACTTATTTCGGTTGCAGCTAAAAATGGTCTTCTTTTATACCAAGCTGTTTCAGGGCAAGCAGGAAAAGAAGATAGCGCACTGCTTGTAGCACCGCCAATGACAACTACATATTCCGAGTTAGATGAATTACTTTCAATTTTTGCAAAAAGTGTGGAGGAAATGATGCAAAAAGGAGGGCATAGTATCGTATGACAACTATTACGAATACATTCAGTAAATTAAAAGAGATAGAGGAAGTAATTTCTTTGTTTCACGATGATATGACATTAATGTTTGGGGGATTTGGGGGGATTGGATCCCCTCCATCTTTAATACAGGCCATTTTAGAAAAAGGAGTTACAAATTTAAATTTAATAGGGAATGACACAGGATTTCCTGATGTAGGAATTGGTCGTCTTGTTACGAATGAAAGAGTAAAATCATTAATTACTTCTCATATTGGTTCAAATCCAAATGCAGGAAGACAACTAAACGAAGGAAGGTTACAAATTGAGTTTTCTCCTCAAGGAACATTAGCAGAGCGTATTCGCGCTGGTGGTGTAGGACTTGGTGGCGTATTAGTTGATGTAGGTGTTGATACGATTGTAGAAGAGGGAAAACGTACTGTTGAAATGAATGGTAAAACATATTTAGTTGAAACAGCATTAACTGCTGAGGTTGCGATTGTATACGCGAAAAAGGCGGATCCGTTCGGTAACCTTGTGTTTGATAAGAGCGCTCGTAACATGAACCCTCACGTTGCTATGGCAGGGGATATAACGATTGTAGAAGCAGAAGAAATCGTTCCACTTGGAAGTTTAGATCCAGAAGAAATTGTTGTCCCAGGAGTATTTGTAAATTATATCGTACCGTCGGAAGGAGTGAATTGGAAATGGGTATGGGCGTAGAAGTGAGAGATAAGATTGCTAGGCGCGCGGCGAAAGAAATACAAAATGGTATGATTGTAAATTTAGGAATTGGTATACCATCGCTTGTACCGAATCATCTGCCTGACGATATAAACGTTATGTTTCATGCGGAAAATGGAATCGTAGGTATGGGACCTACGCCAAGCAAAGGAAATGAAGACGAAAATTTATGTAACGCAGCAGGTTTACCGACTTCTCTTATTACAGGAGCGAGTTATTTTGATAGTTGCATGGCGTTTGGGATGATTCGAAAAGGTTTACTAGATATAACGATTCTTGGTTCATTACAAGTAAGTGAGAATGGTGATTTAGCAAACTGGATTGTTCCAGGGAAACGCGTTCCAGGTATTGGAGGAGCAATGGATTTAGCTCAAAAAGCGAAGCGGGTCGTTGTTGTAATGAATCATGTCGATAAATACGGAAATGCAAAAATTGTTTCCGAGTGTACATTACCATTAACTTCAAAAAAATGTGTGGATTTAATTATTACGGATATGGCAGTAATGGAAGTAACGCAGGGTGGACTCGTTTTACAAGAATTGATGAGTCCATACACAGTGGAAGATATAAAACAACATACAGAAGCAGATTTTGAAATTGGCTCTAACTTACTAGTAATTGAATGAGGGGAGATGTAATATATGGAGCAATTAAAAAAACAAGTTTGTGATTATATTGAGAGTCATGAAGAGGAAAGCGTAAAATTTTTAAAACGATTAATTCAAGAAAAGAGCATATCTGGTGATGAAAGTGGTGCGCAGGCAATTGTGATTGAAAAATTACGTGAGCTAGGTTTAGATCTTGATATTTGGGAGCCTTCATTTTCTAAAATGAAAGATCATCCCTATTTTGTATCACCGCGTACGAGTTTTTCAGATAGTCCAAATATTGTAGCGACTTTAAAAGGAAGTGGCGAAGGGAAATCTATGATACTAAATGGACATATTGATGTCGTACCAGAAGGAGATGTGAATCAGTGGGACCATCATCCTTATAGTGGTGAGAAAATAGGGAATCGTATTTATGGTCGTGGAACGACAGATATGAAGGGCGGCAATGTCTCACTTATGCTTGCGATGGAAGCAATTATTGAATCTGGTATTGAATTAAAAGGAGATATTTATTTTCAAAGTGTAATCGAAGAAGAAAGTGGCGGGGCAGGAACATTAGCGACTATATTACGAGGATATAAAGCGGATGGTGTTATTATTCCTGAACCAACAAATATGAAGTTTTTCCCGAAACAACAAGGGTCCATGTGGTTTCGCTTACATGTGAAAGGGAAAGCAGCACACGGTGGAACACGTTATGAAGGAGTAAGTGCAATTGAAAAAAGTATGTTTGTTGTAGACCATTTGAGAAAACTGGAAGAGAAAAGAAATGATCGAATTACAGACCCGTTATTTAAAGGAATACCGATCCCAATTCCAATTAATATTGGGAAAATTGAAGGTGGGAGCTGGCCAAGTTCTGTTCCTGATTCTTTAATTTTAGAAGGAAGATGCGGTATCGCGCCGAATGAGACTATAGAGGCAGCAAAAGAAGAGTTCGAGAATTGGATTGTTGAATTAAATGATGTGGACAATTGGTTTGTTGAAAATCCAGTAGAAGTAGAATGGTTTGGAGCGAGATGGGTTCCTGGTGAACTAGAAGAAAATCATGAGTTAATTACAACTCTCGAGCACAACTTTGTTGAAATCGAAGGGAACGAACCAATTATTGAAGCATCTCCGTGGGGGACTGATGGAGGTTTATTTACACAAATCGCCAATGTACCAACAATAGTATTTGGCCCAGGTGAGACGAAAGTAGCACATTATCCAAACGAATATATAGAAGTTGATAAAATGATAGCTGCCGCAAAAATTATTGCATGTACATTACTAGATTGGTGTGAGGTGAAAAAATGAAATACTATGAATCTTTTAGAGAACAGACGAATGGCTATACAATAGAAGGCGTTTTAGACTATTTTAATAAACGAATTCGAGTAGACCATTACACAGGAAATGTTGAGAGGATTATCCAAACAATTGACGAATTAGCAGAGAAACATTCTTTCACTAAATGTATTGTTAAAGGAAAGGGAGAGCATGTTTCAACATGGCTCTCTTTCGGTTTTTTATTAGAAGCAACAATACCACATTATTTTCAAGGTCACGATGCATACTTCTTCGTGAAATTTAATAATGATGAAAGACGAAATAGTATTCAGTGGGCTGAGGAAGATACTATTTTAAGCGGTGTAAAAGCGAAAGAAGTAAAGGGAAAAATAGTTCCAGAGAAGTTTCTATTAAGAAAAGCGACAGTAGAGGATGCGGAAGAATTAGCAGCTGTCTTTGGGAAAGTATTTGAAGTGTATCCAACTCCTTTAAACGAGGCGAGTTATGTAAAACAAACGATGAAAGAAGACGATACAATTTACTATGTGTATGAATTCGAGGGGAAAATAATTAGTACGGCGTCTGCAGAAATGAATATAAAAGAAGGAAATGCAGAATTAACGAATTGTGCTACTTTACCCGAATATCGTAAACATGGATTTATGAAAAGTTTACTAATTAAGTTAGAAGAAGAACTTCAAGAAAAATCGATTTTCTGCTCTTATACAATTGCTCGATCACTTTCTTTCGGAATGAATGCGGCCTTTCATCAGTTAGGTTATACGTATACAGGGAGATTGGCGAACAATTGCTACATTTTTGATAAGCTAGAAGATATGAATATATGGGTGAAAGATTTGTCTAAATAGTACGGTATAAAAATAGAACGGAATCGTCATGCTTATAATCGCACATAGGTATGCCGAAAATTCGGCATGTAATTGCTGGATTTTCGGCAAGAGGGGGGATGACATTGCTAGCAGTTTCGACACAAGAAGTCATTGAAGCGATTTTGGGCAGTATTGATGAGGCAATACACGCAGTAGATGAAAATGGTATCACAATTTTCTATAATACTGTAGCTGCAAAACACGATGGATCAAAAATTGAAAAAGTGTTAGGTAAACATTTGTTAGAGGCGTTCCCTTCTTTATCTAGGGAAACAAGTACGTTGATGAAAGTGTTAGATACAAAAAAACCAATCGTTCATCAAGTTCAGCATTATCAAAATTTAAATGGGGAAGACATTTGTACAGTAAATACAACGTTACCTATTTTTATAGATGGAAATATTGCGGGAGCTGTTGAAATCGCAAAGGATTATTCCACAGTTCAAAAACTTACGGATACCATTGTAGATTTGCAGTCGAAAATAAAGCGGTCATCTAGAAAAAAAGCAATCAAAAAGCATGTTGCATTTGAGACGATAGTGACGAATGATGCTCGGTTTAAACAGACGAAAGAATTAGCGCAAAAAGTAGCCCCAACTGATGCAAATGTTTTAATATATGGGGAAACAGGAACAGGAAAAGAGTTATTTGTACAAGCGATTCATGAAGCTTCTAAGCGGAAGAACAAGCCGTTTATTGCACAAAACTGCGCAGCTTTGCCGGAGTCGCTGTTAGAAAGTTTATTGTTTGGAACGACGAAAGGGAGTTATACTGGGGCAATTGAACGAGCGGGATTATTTGAACTTGTAGATGGAGGGACATTGTTTTTAGATGAACTGAATTCAATGCCGCTCGATTTACAAGCGAAGATGTTACGTGTATTAGAGGATGGTGTTATTCGTCGAATTGGTGATAATAAGACTAGAAAAGTGGATGTTCGTGTTATTACCGCAATGAATCAGCCACCAGAAGTATGTTTAAGAGAGAATAAAATTCGTACTGATTTATATTATAGGTTAAATGTATTTTCATTATATATTCCGCCGCTACGTGAAAGAACTGAGGATGTATTATTATTAGCATCTTATTTTTTGAATGAATATAATAAAAGTTATAAAAAAGGTGTACTTCAAGTGGATCAGGAAGCGAAAGAAAGACTACAGTCTTACCAATGGCCTGGAAATGTTCGGGAGCTAAAACATACGATTGAACATGCTGTCATTATCGCAGAAGGGAATACATTAACAGCAAATTGTTTACCGCGTGCATTTCGGAAAGAGAATCTTCCAAAGAAGAAGAGAATATTACCACTTAGAGAAGCACTTCATCAAACGGAGAAGGAATTAATAGATCAAGCGTTAATTGAAACGGAAGGGAATATATTACAAGCTGCAAAAATGTTAGGTATCCCTCGCCAAACGCTTCAATATAAACTGAGTAAGTACGACAAAACCGCCGAATAATTGGCGGTTTTTGTGTGTTTGCACCAATAAAAGAGCGTTTACATATATATAAAGTAATGAATATGATAGTATGTATGGATTTCATACAGTGTTTAAAAATATTTTTTCGCTTATGTAATAGGGTTCTCCGTACATTTACTTATCAATAAAGTAAAGTTGGCATAACTATTGCTTATATAAAGGATGAGCGTATAAAAAGGGGGAATAGCAATGTTACATGATGTATACAAACCAAATCGTCACTGGAAGGATATCGAGTTGTGGAAGGATGTTACTGAAGAGCAATGGAATGATTGGGTTTGGCAATTAACGAATACGATCAAAACGTTAGATGATTTAAAGAAAGTAATTAACTTAACACCTGAAGAAGAAGAGGGCGTTAAAATTTCAACGAAAACGATCCCGTTAAACATTACACCGTACTATGCTTGGCTAATGAATCCTGATGACCCACGCTGTCCGATTCGGATGCAATCAGTACCGATCTCGGAAGAGTTATATAAAACAAAATATGATTTAGAAGATCCGCTTCATGAAGATGAAGATTCACCAGTTCCAGGATTAACACATCGTTATCCTGATCGTGTATTATTCTTAGTAACGAATCAATGTTCTATGTATTGTCGTTACTGTACACGCCGCCGTTTTAGTGGACAAATTGGAATGGGTGTGCCGAAGAAACAATTAGATGATGCAATTGCTTATATTAGTGAAACGCCACAAGTACGTGACGTTTTAATTTCTGGCGGTGATGGACTTCTAATTAATGATAAAATTTTAGAGTATGTATTAAAAAATTTACGAGAGATTCCGCATGTCGAGATTATTCGTATCGGAACAAGAGCGCCAGTAGTATTCCCGCAGCGTATTACAGAAAACTTATGTAACATTATTAAAAAATACCATCCAGTATGGTTAAATACACATTTCAATACATCTATTGAAATTACAGAGGAATCGAAAAAAGCATGTGAAATGTTAGCGAATGCGGGTGTTCCAGTCGGAAACCAAGCAGTAATTTTAGCTGGTATTAACGACAGCGTGCCAATTATGAAAAAACTTATGCATGACCTAGTAAAAATCCGTGTACGTCCATACTATATTTATCAATGTGACTTATCTGAAGGTATCGGTCACTTCCGTGCACCAGTATCTAAAGGTCTTGAAATTATTGAAGGTTTACGCGGACATACGTCTGGTTATGCGGTTCCGACATTTGTTGTTGATGCACCAGGAGGAGGCGGGAAAATTGCGCTTCAACCAAACTATTTAATCTCGCAAAGTGCAGATAAAGTTGTGCTTCGTAACTTTGAAGGTGTAATTACAACGTATCCAGAGCCAGAGAGCTATATCCCAGGAAGAGCAGAAGGGTACTTTAAAGAAATCTATCCAAACTACGAAGAAAAACGTTCAGATGTTGGTATCGCAGGTCTTATGAGTGATAAGAAATTTAACCTTGTTCCAGACGACTTACAGCGTATGAACCGTCGTAAAGACTATGAAGATAATGACACTCATGCATCATTAAAAGATAAACGTGATAAGCGCGATCAATTGAAAGATAAAAAATATCAAGCACAAATGGCTAAATTAGAAGAGAACGACAAAAAAACTGAGGGTGATGCAGTATGAATTGTATGTGGTGTGACGGTACAGAAGCGAAAGAAAGCTTGAATACTGTATATTGGGAATTGCCAGATGGTACGAAAGCCATTGAAATCCAAGAGACACCATGCATTTCTTGTTCCTCATGTGGTATGGACTATCAATCAGATCAAACTGTGAAAGAAATAGAAGATCAGTTGTTTTTAATTTATACGAAAGATTTACCAAAACAACTAACATATGAAGAATTAATGGGAAGACCAAGACTACTAAAAAGGAATTATTTCGACTTTTAACCAGCATTTATGCTGGTTTTTTTCTTTTTTGCCTTGTATAATGTACCCAAGTTAGAAAGGTAGGGAATATTTTTGAAAAAGACATTTTACCACTATATGATGAAGCATCGTGCAGCTTTATTTAGTAATGAAATATCGAATTTAGCAGAGGCAATGTATGATGATTTAAGTTTTCCAAAGCAATCTGAAGATTATGATGAAATTAGTTCATACTTAGAGTTAAGTGGAATGCTAGAAAGTATGTCTATATTTGATGAAGCATGGGATTTGTACATACAAGAGAGATAAAAACTATATGATTTTTTTTGATGTGAAGCTAGTCTATTTGCTAGCTTTTTTTTACGCTGTAAATAAATTTCCATATGGTGATATTTTTTATTGAAAAAATTTATGAATATACGCTTCTGTGATAAGCGTTTTTATGTAGGTTGCATATACTGTTATCAAAATCACGACGTCAAAAAAAGGAGAGATATAGATGGCAAGGAAAAAGCAACCTAAATATAACGTAGGGGACATAGTCGTGATTACGCTATATGGAACCGTTGGTAAAATCACAAATATGAAGGTTTTAGATGGAGTTTACGTATACGAAGTCAATAATCACGATGGATTTTACGTAGAGCAAACATTGCAACACGTTTCAGAGCAAGACATGAAAAAAGGTGAAACTGAGTGGATTGAATTAAATTATAATTTCACATTTGGTGATCTCGTGCAAGTAACAGGGTATGATAAAGATGTGTTTCGCATTGTTGGTTTTCGTACAGAAGTATGGAGATATAAAAATGACGCATGGGAAGATACAATATATGAATTGTCACGAATTACGGATGGTGAATGGTTAGAAGCGGATGAATCAGATTTAACGTTACTTGCCAATGCTCAAACGGCAAATGCAATTTTGAAGAAAATGAAACAAGATAAAGCTGGTATGAATAAATTAGATTTAGGAAAATTAAAGTCAATTAACAACTCAAAAAAAGTGAGTGTTAAGACAAATCGTCAAGAAATCATTGATGGATTACTTGATATTTATAACGATTATCAATTGTTATTTGATACATTTAAAGATGAAGAATACAAAATTGTTATGGATGTTGTTCATAATTATTTAGTTAAATTGACAGAGAAAAAATAGTTAACTAGAAAGAGAGAATGAATTGAACAACAACATATGCAGTATAAGGTATGCCTACAATAATTAAAAAAATAAAAAGCCATTTAATAAGAGAGTCTGCCCATTGATCTTCATGCATGAACTCTTCTTTTGTTTGCTCTACTTCTTGCTTTACCTCATATTGATATTCCATAATTATTTCCCCCTTTTGATAGCTTGTACTACCATCGTATGCACCTCGTCCAAAGGATATGACCTATAAAAAAAGAAAAACTATTTTTCTAATCTCATATACATAATTTTGAGATTTTTTCATAAAACAGAAATAAAGGAGTGATGCTCATGAAGGAAATTGAAGTCGTAATTGATACGGAAGAGATTGCGGAGTTTTTTTATGAGCAACTAATTGAAAGAGGATACGTCCCAAAAAGAGAAGAAATTGAAGATCTCGCAGACATTACATTCGAGTACTTATTAGAGAAATGTATGATTGATGAAGTTTTTGATGAAGAAGATGAGTGAAAGTAACGACGGGCTTAACTCGTCGTTTTTTACTCTTTACAAACTTGTCACAAATATAGTCGGCAATTATTGGTATAATTAAAAGAAAATTTTAATCAAGAGGTGAAGGGATGTTCAAAAAAATTATTGATTCTTTATTAGGAAAGAAAAAATATCGTTCGTATTCTAGTAGTGATTATCGCCATAGAGGTCGCTCTTATTCAAGTAGCGATTATAAACGACGTTCATCTGGTTATGGGCATCATCATTATAAAAGAAAACGCAAAAGCCGTAGCTTCTTTTCAAGTAGCTGATGAAATGGCGTCGTATACTAGCTTTATTTGATAGACCACTGCGTGAAAATACAATTGTTGCAGAACGTTATAAAATTGAATCAGTAATTGGAATGGGCAGTTATGGGGTTACATATGTCGTTAATGATTTACAAATAAATAGATATAAAGTCTTAAAACAATTAAGACAAAGCAAACAAAGATATGAGTCTGGAAGAAAATCATTTGAACAAGAGAGAATGATTTTACAAACATTAAATCATCATGCAATTCCTAGTTTATACGATCATTTCGTATGGGAGAAAAAAAGCTTTTTTGTGATGGAATATATGCCAGGTAAAAATTTCGAAGATTATATTTTCTTAGATGGGCATGCATATACAGAACGTGAAGTTTTTAAAATTTTATATGAAATATTAGAAATTGTATCGGTGTTTCATAGTGCAGGTATTATTCACCGAGATTTACGCATTCCAAACATATTAATGAAAGAAAACCAAATTAGTATTATTGATTTTGGATTGGCTAAATTAAAAGGTGAGGGTGATGAACGAGCTACAACTTATGAAGGTGAACAAGCTTTGATGCGAGAAGTTCACTTTCGTAGTGATTTTTATGCGCTTGGTCATTTCTCATTATTTTTATTATATGCAGGCTATGAATCTAATGAAAAACATGAAAAACCATGGTATGACGAATTAACTTTGGAAAATTATAACCGTGAAATGCTTATGCGAATGTTACAAATAAAAACGCCGTACTATGAGAATGTACAAGATTTAAAAAAAGATGTAGCTCTTGCTTTAGAAAGGATGGAGTCCCCATGTTTCAAAAGTTTTTAGCAAGCGTTGGTATTGGTAGTACAAAAGTAGATACAGTTCTTGAAAAAGATGAGTATATTGTTGGAGAAGAGATATTAGGGAAGGTTCATATAACTGGTGGTTCAGTTAGCCAACAAATTGAAAGCATTTACTTAACATTATCAACATCGTATATACGAGAAGTGGATGATAAAAAAGTAACAGCAACATATGATTTAGAGCGAGTTCGTTTAACAGAACCTTTTTCTGTTGAGCCGAATGAAAAAAAAGAAATTCCATTTTCATTTATAATGCCAGTTGAAACGCCGCTTACACTTGGAATGAAAACAGTTTGGGTGCATACAGGTCTTGATATTAAACGCAGTATAGATCCAAGTGATCGTGATTACATTCAAGTGTTGCCAAATGCACTATTAAATAGTGTGTTAGAGAGTGTAAATCAATTAGGTTTTAAAGCGCGTCATATAGAATGTGAAGAATTACCGTATCAATTACGTAAGCAAGTTCCATTTGCACAAGAATTTGAGTTTGTTCCTGTTTCCGGACAGCTTTATGGAAAATTAGATGAACTAGAATTATTAATCTTGCCAAGTGCTTACGATCGCCTAGAGATTATTATGGAAGTTGACAGAAAATCTCGTGGATTAGCAGGTTTATTTGCAGAAGCACTGGATCTTGACGAGAAGGTGATTCGCTTTACAGTAACGAATGAGGATATTCCAACGATGAAAGAAAAAATTAGCAATTATATTTTTAAATAAACTATGCATAAAAAAGAAATGGAGAGGAAAACTAAAACAACCGCTCCATTTTTTTGCATAGTGAGGTTATGTATGTGAAACGATATCGACATTTATACTTGTTAAGTTTTACGCTACTCATTTGTTTTGTCGTATTATCACTTTCGTATCATACCGCTTGTATTGAGAAATTTGACAATATAGTCGCGCATTTTATTCAAAGTTTTCGAAACGACTACTTGACAGCCTATTTTACTTGGGTGTCTTTTATCGGTTCCAAAAGAATATATTTTCCTTTACTCATTATTCTTGTAATGTACTTTCTCGTTAGAAAAAAATTGCTTAGTGCATTACTTCTAACAATTAATTATTATGGATCTCGTTATTTAAACAGTATGCTTAAACTATGGTACGAACGAGCAAGACCTGATGTAACGCAGCTTGTTACTGCAACTGGATATAGTTTTCCGAGCGGTCATACGATGAATGCTACTGCTTTTTTAGGATTTATTGCATACGTTACAATTACAGAAGAACGGATTACATTGCATAAAAAATTGCTCATTATTTTTATAGCAAGCTTTGTTGTATTATCTATTTCAGTTAGCCGAATATATCTTGGCGTTCACTATCCATCTGACATATTAGCAGGGTGGGCAGCTGGCGGTAGCTGGCTCGTTTTATGTGTAATATTTCATAAAGCGTTCATTAAAAAAGAACCTATGTCATAATAGGTTCTTTTTCCATTGGTTCAACATGAATGTGTGCATGGTAAATGCCAAACTTTTTCCGAAGCATAGCTTCAATGTTATCAGTAATACAATGACTTTCACCAACATCCATACGAGCATCTACTTCAATTGTAATATCAACGTATGTTTGATTCCCATACATACGTGCTCTAATATCTACGATGTGTTCCACACCACCAATATGTTCAATTGCATCAGCGTACTCTTCCATCTTATCTGGATCGATTCCATCCGTTAGCATATGAGAAGCTTCTACGAAAATCTCCCATGCGGTTTTACAAATAATAAAGCCGACAATTAGAGCGGCAATCGGATCTAAAATAGGCAATTGGAACTGTGAGCCGACAATACCTACAACTGTACCAATACTTACGAGAGCATCTGATAAATTATCCTTTGCAGCGGCCTCTAATGATTTACTTTTTGTTCGAGCTGCAATCTTTTTCGTATACAAATATACAAAGTACATAACGACAGCAGAAAATAAAGCTACCCATGCAGCAAGGACATTAGGCGCTGCTTGTTTCGGATTTAAAAAAGATTGAATGGCACTAATAACAACTTCTAATCCGACCGTTGCCATAATAAAAGAAGCAACAAGTGATGCAATTTGTTCTGCACGCGAATGTCCATATGGATGATCTGGGTCACGAGGTTTACGAGAGATTTTTAGACCAATTAATATCGCTAAAGAAGCACCGATATCCGTTAAGTTATTTAAACCGTCAGCACGTAATGCGCTAGAGAGGGTAATATAACTGATGATGATTTTCATAGAGGATAAAAATATGTAGGCCATAATGCTGACAATCGCACCTTTATCAGCTTCTTTATGAGAAAGAGTATCCATTTTAAACACTCACCTTTCTACAAGGAATTTCTTTCTATAAATAGAGTATCAAACGAAAGTCGTGTGGGTCTATACAAACATTGTTGACGTTTTATAGCTTTTTAAGAAGTGGATAACAAAGTTTCGTGAAGGAAAAATATGTTGTAAAGTGCAAAGTTAGGGTATGGACGTGATTTGGATCTATGTATAACGGAGGGGGGAGGAGAAGGGAGTTCAAATATGTACACTTCTGACAGCTGATTTGGAAAAAATAAAAAACCCTCTAGAAAATATTTTTCAGAGGGTTTTCATCTTAGTATGCTTCTAAAAACTCAGTAACTTGCTCTTCAGTTTTTGCATTAGCACTATGTAAGTGGCCTAGCTTCTCGCCATTTTGATATACAAGTAAACTTGGAATACCCATTACTTGATACTCTTCAGCGATACTTGGGAACTCATCTTTATTAATAGAATACCATTTAAACTTATTGAATTCTTCCATTACATCTCCGATAAAGTTATCCATACGTACGCAATCTGGGCACCATGTAGTAAAGAACTTAACAACTACTGGCTCCTCGCTTGCGATGATGTCTTTGAATTCTTGTTCAGATTTGATTTCTTTCATGTTTGTTTCTCCTTTTTCACTATCAATATTTTTGGTTATTTAGTTGGTGCATTTGCTGTGAAAGGAAAAATTCTAACGAGAGTTTTTCTTTTCGAATAATTCGTTAGCAAATTGATCCACCGCAATTTCTTGAAGTCCTGGTATAACATGTGAGTAGGTATCCAGTGTGATTCTACTCTTTTATTTCCTAGTCGTTCATTTGTTATTTTCAGATATGCATCTTAATTCTAGAAATGCATATTAGGAACCTCACTTTTCTTTATAAGCTTTTTCGTGAGCTGTGTCAAACTTCTGAAATTGTAAGGTTACTATTATAAGTAGGGTACATCAAATTGTATTCATGATAGCCATTGCTATAACGTTCTTTTCCTCAGATATTTTTATGTGATGTTTATGAAGCAGCAGTAAAGTAATGTCGGATAAAACAAGCAATCTCTTTCCAGCACTTAGAGAATATAAACGGTGGATAATCATTACTCATAAATTTTATGAGTGAATTGAACAACAAGCAGGAAATTTAAAAATTGATGTAGGGGGATGCGTCGTTATAAGAACTTATTCTTGAAGTTGTGAGAGAAGAGATTAAGGCGGCGTTAGCTGAGTTCCAGCAACAATCACAATCAAATAAAGTAAGGTGGGTGAAATAAGCGCGAGTAACAAGAGGGGAATTGCTGCACTGTATAGAGCGAAAGAAAAACATGATGTGGAACATGGAAGGGATCGTAAAAACATCTTAGTAATTATTCAGCGGTTAAGAAGTCAGGCGATTAATGTAGATGTGGTAGAAAGAGATCATTATATTATTCTTTCAGAGGGGATAATTAGGATGTTGAAATGGGGAAAGAAACTGTTTTCGAAAAACGCTCACCCTGCATTGTTTTTGAGAAACAATGCAGGGTGAGCTTCAATTAACCGAAACGAATTGAGTTTGTGAAAATTGTGCCCAAATTACGCATGAACAAGACATTGAAAGAGATGCCTATACCCTTTATATCTTATTCCATAAATAACAAAGCTGGTGAGCTTCTGATTCAAGAGCTATTAAATGATCATTATTAATAGAGTTATTCGTATACATTCTGTTCTTTTGGATGTTAAGGACTGTATAATTCATATCGTTATGTTCATTTGAAAATGTTGATTCATTTAATAATGTCAGTGTTGAGTTGATGTTATATTTATCAATTCGCTCTTTTTTTCCTTTGAAAAACAGTTTAATAAGATGCGGCTCATCATTAATGAGCAAACCAAGTTCAGGTGATGAGCGGACGATTAAATTATCTGATAACCAATGTGATTTACCTGGATCAAACCAAGAGACGTCTTTGTTTTTAATAAATTTTTTGTACTGCTTTATAACATCAATATAGTTTTGCTTTTTCTTCTGGTCAACAGTTTGTATTAATGTTTCAAAACATTCAAAAGGTAGTTCGTTTTTATGAAATTTAATAACAGTTTCTCGTAATTGTTTCCAGTAATCAAAAACTGGGTGATATTCAGGTTGAGATTTTAGATTCTTTACAAAATTTGTTTTTGCTGCACTACTTTTCAGTGTGAAGTCTAAAAATTGTGTAAGTCCCACCTTAATTTCCGCCATGTTACACCCCCTTTCCAAACATTACTAATTCGATATTGAAAAGGGAAATCCTGCATTTTTAAGGAGGTGAACTAGATGCTAGAAAAACCGATGTTCATGCACAATGCCGTTGTAAAGCTGATCCGGAAATGCCAATTAATTTTATATATTTAGCCAAGGTGCGTGAATTTCGTGGCTTTTGTGTTTCTTATTTAGTATTGCTAGTACGAAAAAAGGTCCTGTTGTTTCCAACAGGACCTTTCCTAAAATGGCAAAGAGTAACTCTTACCTTACTCTTCTCGTATATAATACCTGAAAAAGATAGATGTGTACACAACAAGAAATTCCAATATAATTATTCGAATATAGTGTTAAAAAATAAAAAGGTAGAATTTAAAATAAGGAATTAAATTACAAACGCTGATTTATCAATTAGTTTGAGTGTTTTTCTATTAATTCGTAGTAAATAAAGTGATATTGAGATAATAAGATATGTAATTTTGCATATCGGATTGTAAAGCCGAATAAAGGTGAAAATGATTTAAATGATACGGAAGTTGTGAGAGAGTAATACTGAAATTTTATTTACCTGTTTATTGTGTGAAATAAATTTATTTGAATAGACGCAAAAATAGAGGTTTGCCTTAGACATTTATGAAGGCTAAGAATATTTATAACGAAAGGAGTAAAATACACAGGTCTAATTTTTGTAATGATGGAGGGAATTATTGTGGACATAACTCAAAGTATGGCAAGAATCGTGGTTAATGGGAAAGATCTGCCGTTTCGTTCAGTTAGAACTTCTGTATGGAATCAAGGGCCTGTAAATGATTTAATTGTTTCAACAAACCAGAGAGTTGAGGAGCTTTATCAGTTTATGTGGTCGCAAGTGCCAGTTATGCTTGCGATGTATTTTCTTCAGGGGGCAGACTTAATGAGGTTTGCTAGAATTACTGGGATTAATCAGAGTGCAACGGGGGAATATATTTATCATTTCTCTTGGGGATAAAACGAATGTAAAGTAGCTTAACAGCTGCTTTTTTATTGTGGAAAGGAATTTTAGAAGGTGATGAATAGGAGGTTAGGAAAATAAGGTTAGAGTGTGATATAGATAATTTGTGACTGTTTTTAAGCTCGTAAAGATAATCGGTTACTTTCATCTAATGCAAGGGGAGATAAACAAATGTATAGAAGTATACATACGAAAAAATGAAATGAATCAAATTTTAATCGTGAATAATACTACTTCCGTATATATTGCGGCTAATTCATAGTATGTAGAGAGGCCGCTATGAATATGAAGTTTTTAAAGAGCACAAAAAATAAAAAACAGAGAGACATATTTTTTGTCCCTCTGTTTTTTATTTTATTCACAAATAGTTCCGGTTGCTATACCAGTTGGAGCAACACCTACTGGAACTGTAAAAATAACCGTATTTGTAGCAGTATCAATGACAGATACAGTGTTACTAGCTTGGTTTGTAACATAGGCACGAGTGCCATCTGGTATGATGGTTACTTGATCCGGGGATAAAGCAACAGGAATTGTATCGATTACTGTATTTGTTGCTACGTTTATTACAGATACATTATCGCTAACTTTATTTACAACATAAATACGAGTGCCATCTGGTGTAATATCTATACCAACCGGTTCAGTACCTACGTTAATTGTATTAATAACGGAATTAGTAGCGGTGTCAATAACAGAAACAGTATTGCTATTTTGATTTGTGACATACGCACGAGTACCATCTAATGTAAAGACGATTATCCTAGGGCGAATGCCAACAGGAATCGTAGTGCTGACAGTATTAGTAGCAGTATTAATAACAGATATTGTGTTGCTTAATTCGTTTGCAACATATGCAAAGGCTCCATTTGGAGAAACAGTGATTCCTTGCGGAGCGTTGCCAACAGGAATGGTATCAACGACTGTGTTAGTAGCAGCATTAATAACAGAAACCGTATTATTACCGTGATTTCCAACATAAACAGTTGTGTTATTTGGAGAAACAGCAACACCGATTGGATTAGATCCAACAGGGATGGTAGCGACAACTATATTTGTGGCAGTATTAATAACAGAAACGGTATTTGAAAAAATATTAGTAACATAAGCCCGAGTCCCATTTGGTGAAACTGTTACTTCAAGAGGTGCATTGTTTACAGTAATTGTAGCAACAACTGTATTTGTTCCGGTGTTGATTACAGATACTGTATCATCTGTGGGGTCGTCTATGGCTCCTGCGTTTGTAACATAAACAAGGAAATTACATGCAGGTCCCGTAGGTCCGGTTGGCCCAGTCGGTCCCGTAGGCCCCGTTGGACACTCACAATCTCCAGTGGGTCCAGGTGGTCCTTCTGGTCCCTGAATACCTTGCACACCTTGAGGTCCCGTAGGCCCTTCTGGTCCTTCTGGTCCTTGAATACCTTGCACACCTTGAGGTCCCGTAGGCCCTTCGAGTCCTTCTGGTCCCTGAATACCTTGCACACCTTGAGGTCCAGTAGCTCCTTCTGGTCCTTCCGGCCCTTGAATTCCTTGTACCCCCTGAGGTCCAGTCGGCCCTGGTGGTCCAGGAACTCCCATTCCAGTCCCAGAGCCAGTGGGTCCAGGTGGTCCAGGTGGTCCTTGAATACCTTGCACACCTTGGGGCCCAGTCGGTCCAGGTGGTCCTTCTGGCCCTTGAAGTCCTTCCACGCCTTGAGGTCCAGTAGCTCCTGCAAGTCCTTCCGGTCCTTGAAGCCCTTGCACACCTTGAGGGCCAGTAGCTCCTTCTGGTCCTTCTGGCCCTTGAATACCTTGCACACCTTGAGGGCCTGTAGCTCCTTTAGGTCCTGGAAATCCTCTAGGTCCAGTAGCTCCAGTAGGACCGGGTATTCCGATAATATTTAATAGAGAACTATTCAATATTCCTTGCAAAATTAAGTTGAATGTTTGTTGCAATAATGGGTCCGATATATTGGAACAACTAATGAGCGAAGATAAATTTTGGAATAGAAATTGGAATAACGCAGAGATTTGAGTAAGAGATGCAGTAGGTAAGGAATTGATTAGTTGAGTTATAGTTCGTATAACTAAATTTCTATTTGGAGTATTTGGTTGCACTGTAATTATTAAATCATTTAATGCCTGTAATGCAGATTGGAGTATTTGTATAGTTGTCGGATTTGGCGTGGTAAAGAAAGAAAGGATAGCTTGGTTTAATTGGTTAATTAGGGACAATAATTCTTGTTGCTGAGAAAATGAGAAAAAAACAGGTGTACAACAATTAGTTTGATTACAAGAGGATATAGAAATAAAACAGGGGAATTGGAACTTGTCGCACGGATCGTTTGAGTTTTGATTATATTTCATAATTACCTCCTTTTTAAAATTTTATAATCGTTAAGTATGCCTTAAGAATTTGTATTTTCTTCTGCATTTAAAGGATTTGTAAGTATTTGTGTAATGTGAAATGTTCAGGAATATTTTCCTTCTAAGTATATGTTTAGGAAATCGAGACGTTCTTATGGGATGTATAATCAATACTTGGTTATTAAAAGGAAGTGTAAGTAAGGCTAGAAAACAAAATGGAAATATATTTTTATTAACTTAAAACATAAAAAGAGTAATTTATTAAGTGTTCTAGTGAAGGAATCATCTATTTGCAAAAACTACTTTGTTTTATAGGAAAAGTAATACAAATAGATATTTATATCTAACGAAAATATTTAGAATGTTTTGTTGATCCAATATGGGCTTTTATGAATTATTATCCATTTTATGTGAAAAAGCTGTATACTGAGTATTTTAATAAACTGAATTGTAGAGTCGCTTAAGCAACGGTGTTAGTAATAAGTATCAGAACAATATAGATTAACGTTAAATATGAGTGTGATTAATGAGGGAAATTCCTTTTATAAGACAATCTGATAAAGTGGTGGAAAGCTAAGAGTAAGTCTGGATTTTTAACAGGAAGATGTGTAATTGAATAGGGTGAAAGTAATTACTTAATGTTGGGATAGGTTATAAATGGAAAACCAAATGAAAGAAATATTTGGTGCGTTGATAGCAGCTATAGGTACAATAACTTCCGCTATTGGAAGTACACCGTTCTATTTTATAGGCGGTAATATAAGGGGGAATTTTAATATATATGGAAACACATTACAAGCAGTTGGTAACGCTTTAGAGGCTGATGGTCAAGGGGGAATATCTCTTGAAAAAATCGGAAATGAAATTCAATCAAGTGGTAATGTAACTGTACTATCCGGATTAGTTGTTGATTTTAAAGATGAAACAAAAATTAAATTAGTGATTTCTGGAAATTGGACACAGACTTTAGGAGGACTTACAGCATTAGCAGACGAATTTGAAGATGCTTCAGATCAAGATGAATCTTTTAATATTGTAGGAAACTTGTTGCAAGCTATAGGGAATTCCTTGCAGGCGATTGGAGGAATTTAGACCATCAAGTAAATAGGGAGCTGGATAAAAAGAAAGAAGGACAGTCAATAGGTACCATAGGTAGTTGGATCCAAGCTGTAGGTTCTGTATTTTCATTAATTGGACAAATACGTGAAAAAGTGAGGAGTTAGAAGGGAGCGATAAATAGACTAGTTTAAAAGGAGCGGTTAGCAAAAGCTAAATGCTTTCGTAAAAAATGGAAATAGGAAATACTTTTTGAAAAACAACATGTACTTATTGATAAAGAAATATTGGATTTAAATTGAGAGAATGAAAAAGAACTCTACTGGAAAGGTCTTATTAGTTAATAAATTATTATAATGTAATTAACACTAATATCAAGTTTATTGATGTAGTTTAATGTTATCACTACATGTTTGAAAAGACATATGAATAACCTTCATTTTGATGAACCATTTCTATATAAAAATCATATGATACTTTGTAAGACAAGCAAACAGCTTATAATCTATTAAATAATCATTGAAATTGTTGCTTGCAACTACTGATTTAAATGCTTTTTTATTGAACAAAATGCCCATTTGAATAGGAGGTTAATGGTGGGGAAGACATTAGAAGAATTAGAAAGGTGTTATAATGAAGCCTTAAATGAAGGAGCAGAGTATGTAGCTGTTCAGATTAAAATAGATGGATTTTCTGGTGATGAATTAATTATTAACGACAAATATAACATAGATTCTAAACTAGCGTATTACAAGAAAACGTACAATGAAGATCTAGAACATAAATGGAATCCAAGAATTCGTATTGTAGGTTTTGCATATGGTTTTTCATTTTCAGGAATTGTACGCAAATTAGGATTGCTAGTTTAGTAGTGTTGAAACTGATGGTAATTATTAAGAAAGATACCATGATCTTAGTGGTATCTTTTTTTGTTAAGGAATAAATTAAAAAGAGAGCTTAAGCCCTCTTTTTAATAAATGCCTAACTTTTATGCACAGATTGGAATTCCTAATGCTATTAAAGTCAATGCTACTTGAAGAGAAAGTTCTAATCTAGCAATTTCGATTCCAGCAACTGATACCACTAAAAGAGGTTGTCCATTAACGAACAAAACACAACTTTCCATACTTACACCGCCTTTCTAGTAATCTACTATAGTATATGAATCAAATTTAAAAACGTAATAGTTAAATTAATAGATTTTATAAAATTGATAAATTAATCTATTGTATAAAATGAATTTTAAATGGCCTAACAGCTGCTTTTTTGTCACCTTATAAAAAGGGTATGAATATATTAGTAGTATATAAAAGCATAGGAGTGATAGATATCTTTTTTGCAAAGTTACGTGGTAGAAATGAAGTTCCACCAGTAGAAACAGACGCTCGAGGAGAGGCTTTCTTTAAATTAAGTCGGGACGAACTTATCCTAAAATTCAAGTTAGATCTATTCAATATAGAGGATGTAACAGCTGCCCATCTGCATCTTGGAGCAAAAGGAACGAACGGTCCTGTTGTAGCTTTTTTATTTGGACCAATAACAAATCCGGTTTCAATAGAGTGTGCAACGCTTACGGGAATGATTACTCAAGAAGATTTGGTTGGGCCGTTAGCGGGTCAAACATTAGGTACTCTAGTAAATGAAATCATATCTGGAAACATTTATATTAATGTTCATACAGTACAACATCCTAATGGTGAAATTCGTGGACAATTAAATTATTGCTAAGAAATAATAGTGTGAAAAATAAAGCATCCGTTTAGGGTGCTTTTATTTTGTGGAGGATGTATAGATAGATAATTTACCTTTAATAATCTTGAGAATTCATTTGTATAGTTTCGAAAGTAATCGAATTGAATTAGTAATAGTGAATTCTTTACCTTTTTAATTAGTAAAGTAAATATTGAAAACTTGTAAATGAAATATGAAATTGTAAGAGATAATAGACATATTTAAATTTAATAAAAGCTAATAGACTAGATTTCAGCACTCATTGAAACAAAGAATCATAACATACTTTGTAATAACTTATATGGAAGTGAGTTGAAAATAATGTTTTATTCATATTTTGCTTCTCAAGCAAATATTCGACCTGCGTATGGTACATCTATAACGTTTAGCGGAGCACAAAGTACAGTTCAAGCTGTTCAACAAGCGTTACAAATGCAACAACAAATGCAGATGCAGCAACAAGGTATCCAGCCGTATTATTCATCCATGGAGTATTTTTATCCAGTGCATCAAATCACACCGTATGGAAGTTCTTTTCTTACAATCCCATATGGAACTGTATTTAATCTATAAATTGAAAGTTTTATCAGTAGGAGCAGGTATCCCAAACCGATTATTAGCCATCACCAATTGGACATATACGGGAAACCCAGCTCCCACCTACCTTTATCGCAAATGCCGAATTTTGAGGTATCCGCAAATAGCGGAAACAATTGAGGGGGATGAGTGTATATGTAAGCGTCAAATAGTTCCATCTACAATTTGTAAATAACTAATGAGATAATCTTTGTACATAATCTATAAGTGGTTTTTTTGATAAAAAAATATCGATCGAAGAAAGAATGAGAATTATCTTATCATGACAAATGATGGATAGTGGCACTATATGAAAGGATACATGAACATTTACTAACGCGAACTAGGACAAGAGGTAGCAACGAAATGCTATCTGTGGTTATATCGCACAGAACGATTGTTCTATGGCCATCAACTTACAAGAGCAGGAGAATATTCGAACCGTTTTTTACTGGTTTTGAAGGATATTTACAGCCACAACATCTTATATTTTGTTTATAATTGTAAATGGTTATTGAAATGTATAAATATTTTTTATTTTTTTATAAATAAAAAGGAAAAATAATGCAACTTTTTAATTTGTCTATTCGTGTTATATATGAAAGGAGGAGGGGGATGGAGATTGAAGAAATATATAAGATTTATATAAACGATGTGTATCGGTATTTATTTTCCCTTTCTCGTAGCCATCATGTAGCGGAGGACTTGATGCAGGAGACTTTTTATCGTGCGTATCTTTATCTAGAAGACTATGAAAACCAAAAGGTAAAATCATGGCTTTTTAAAGTAGCATATCATACGTTTATTGATTTTGTTAGGAAAGAGAAAAAAGTATCTTTTGTAGGAACGGAGGAATTAGAGGCAATTCAAGCAGGTGAATCTACAGAAGAGTATGTAGTCGCAAAAAATAGTTATGAAAAATTAATTCAGATTATTCATACTTTACCTATGGTAGAGGCACAAGCTGTTTTATTATGTGATGTACATGAATTAACGTACGAAGAGGGTGCTTCTGTATTAGATTTAAAGTTAAACACATATAAAAGTCACATATTTCGCGGGAGAAAGAGATTAAAAGAATTGTTAAAGGAGGAAAAGAGTCAAAATGACAAATGATAAACCTCATTTTGAACAAGATGATTATAAAGAATTGTTACAAGAAGCTCTTCATCAAAGGCCGGATTCACTTTCTAATGGAAAACAGGAGCAAGTGTTAAAAATAGGAAAAAAAAGAGCGCGTATTACGAATGTATTAATTGTATTTACTTTTTTATTACTGATTCAACCTATTTTATATATATCTACACTCTTATATTATACATTGGCACCTACAAACGCATTGGAGATACGGAATGTAGTAAATCAAACGTTAAGTGTAACAGAACCAAATGTATTTCTGAAAGAAAGGGACATGGAGCAATCATTGTTACCGCTTAGTTTACAAATGCATTTTGATTTGTATAAAAGGGTAGGGAAGAAAGATATTCGAATAGGAGAAGAGAAAACAGATTACGTATTTAGTAGAGCAACGAGAGTAAGCCGTGAATATACAACAGATGAAAAAATTCCAGAAATCCCGTATATAGATAACGAGGTATTGTCTCATCCTAATAATTATAATGCGTCCTATAATAGTAGCGAAGAAGCGCAGGTATTAAAGGGTCTTCCGCAAGAATCTGTAGTAGAAGCATTTGTATCTTTTAGAGAATTATTAAGTGTACAAGAGGTAACGAATATGTTTCCTACTATTGATATTGTGTGGTATGCCGTTAATACAGGATTAGAGGAGAAGCAAACGAATGACGATGGTATGTATGTTGCCCCGGTTGGCTTTCCGTCAGATATGATTTCAAGGCCAAGTGGTGCTTTTGTAAGTGATTCACCTCATGAGGAACAATTTATTGATGTGTTAAAGTCATTACAGAATCATGAAAATTTAGCAGTGAAGCTATCTAGAGCGAAAGTATTAGAGTTGTCAAAGCGTATTTCTTTCCTTGAAAAAAATGGGGTAAAAACATATGGGGCAGTTGTAACAGGACCTAAAGCAGAAGTTGAAAAATTGATGAGCCACGAAAAAGTTAGAAAATTGAAAGTAGGTGAAGCGAGGTTATGGAATTGGCATTCTTAAAAAAAAGAAAAAATCATATTTATAAACAGGAAACGTGGATGGGGATTATTTCATTAATTATTGCCTTTCTAGCGTTATTGTATTTGAACATTATATTGCTTATTCAAGAAACATTTATAGGTAAAGGTTTTCTTCAAATAGTTGGTATTGGATTGGTGTGCTCAGTCGTAGGTATGATTACAAAAAGCAAAAGTCGGAAATATGCATTGTGGGCATGTAGTTTATATCTTTTTATGCTACTGTTTTCTATAGTTGGATTTATGTTAGGCTGGATGATAAGCTTTGGGCCATAAAAATGTGGGAAAGAGCGAATGTAGATTCGCTCTTTTTTATGTACAAAAAGTAAAGTAGATAAGGGAAGAATCTATCGAATTTGAATAAGGGGTACTATTCTATTAGGTTGTGGTTTTATTGATGCATCTTCTGCTCAAGTGTATATAAATAGGCGATAAGTATAGGGCTAAAACAATACTCATCCAAACGTTATGCATCCCCCTTACATAATATATAGTAATAAGCATGAAAGGGGAACTAGTATGTCTTGCTATTACTACTGTAAGTATTGTAAAGAGCATAAAAAGAAACAGCATAACTGTTGTAAGAACAATAGTAAGTGTAATGACAAAAAGGATAGTCTTGTTAGGGCATCAGCATTTAGAGCTAGAAATACGGTGAATCAACCTGTTCCTGCTAATACTTTTGTAAAAGTATTGTTCCAAAATGAACAATTTGATTTAGCAAATGAGTATAATCCAGCAACGTCTATTTTTATTCCGAAGACTAAAGGAGTATACTCTGTTATTGGAACGATTGGTTTTTTTTTAAACGATCCTAGCTTAAATTATAGAGCTCGTGTAGAAATTCGTGTGAATGGAAACGCAGCAATAGCTATAGATAATGACTTTTTTGGTCCAATAAGTTTTGGAAATGTAGTAAGTGTTTCGACGATTATTCAATTGCATGAAGGAGATCAAGTTGAGGTTTATGCACAAAGTAGCATAGACGGAGTTTTAAGTCCTTCGGAAGACGGCTCGCATTTTGAAGCTGCAAGATTCCCATCTCCAATTGAATAATGAAGACAATAAAATACTTTTCAGTAGGTTGAGTTAATCCCCTTCACCGAATGGTGGGGGGATTATTATTGTTTTTCTAAAATATATAAGTAAATAGGTTAAATGTAATTTATTTTAAGAGCATTTCGCATGCTAGGATGTAATGTTGAAAGTGAAAATAAATAGAGGAGTATTATTGATTAAATTGTTTATAAGAAGCGGATGAGTTTACCACTTATGAAATATAAAAGTGTACAGATTTATTTGTACAGAATGAGGGATAAATAAAAAAAGAGCATACATAAAAAGTACGCTCTAAAGAAAGATAGGTTTTATGAGTGGATAATCTCCATACGATAATATATGCTCAGCTAATAAAAACGTGTAAAAAATCAATAGATTATCAATGAAATATCATGAAATGCGTAATTTTAGTCTATTGCCGGAGTCATTTAGCTAACCAAATTGTAAGGATTGTGCATAGAACGGATTAACCACTGGATAATGATCGTACTTCAGTTTCGTATTTTTTATAGTTTGGATATTGTGTAATAGTTTGACATTTAAGTGTGGAAAGTTGATTAATTATAGAAACATTTGTAATTACCTCGTTACAAGGACCGAAAAATGTAACTTTTAATTTTGAATTTGGTGGAACTTTGAAAACAATAGGTTTTTTTTTCATGAAATCAGCTCCTATGATGCAGTATTATATACTGCGTTTTTTATTTAGATTGTAAAGGCTTATTAATATAATATGAATCTTTAGTTGATAATGATATGAAGTTAACTACTATGCAGGGCCTGATGTATAAATTATTAAGGGAATAATTGATGGGGCAAAATCTTTTCATATGTGGGGTAGAGCGAAAAATGCGGTAGATATTGGATGAAATAATTGGTTGCTGGAAGAGCATGTAACGATAAGTAGTTACATATTTTATGAATACGTAAATGAAGGGAGTGAGTCGCATATTTCTATGTATTTTTCATGTCCTGGCAACGATGAAAATTCTAAGAATTCTTTAAATGCAAGTGCTAATGTTGAAGCCCAAGGTTTGCTGAGACTAGAAAGTAATTTTTCGAATTGATCTGTGGATGTTACTCCCTCAGTTGCTAAAATTATTTTCTTTGGTATATTGAATACGGTTTCTATAGTTGAAGGTGAGATACCTGAAGCATGTCGTAATAAAAGATAGTATTTAATAATGGTGCATAATTTTTTATGTTACACGGAATAAGCAATTCATCATCATCAAAAGACTTTGCCATTATATATACATTGATAAGTAAATCGTTAAATATATTTTCGGATTTGGATACATTTAGGTCGTTATAAGTTATAGATTCAGTAACGGCTATTGGCGTGTTTCCCATATTTATTATCTTTTTTAATTATATCCTTTACTTAGTATTCTTTTATAAAAGTAAACGTTGTTTAACTTTCTCTAATATTTTTGTTTTTCCTTTTAAAGGGAGAAATGAATTGACGACATCAATACCAAAAGCTTTAATTGCTTCGTCAATTAACAAAATAATATTGAGAAGAAAAGTAATTAGAAAAACTATTAAGGATACTGTTTTTTAGTATCAATACGAGATTCAAAATAAAAAGGAGCTATCATGCTCCTTTTTTATTTGAGTTTTGAATTATTTTTGTGTAGAAGCTATTGATTTTGTTTAAGTTTTACAAATATAAAACTTAATGAATAAATAAGTAAAGAGCGGCACGGCTATGTTGGGTAATAAAAAATGAAATAAGGAAGGAATTCCTACGAGCTGGACATAGTCAAATCCTTTTACAGAGATAAAAAGCTGATCTCCTAATGGACCTTTTGAAAAAATTTGATTGAGTGTGAAGTTCCATCCTAAATGAAATCCAATGGGTAATAGCATTGATTTTGTTTTTTGAAAAGCATAAGCCCAGACAAGTCCAGAGAATCCGGTTGCTAAAAAGATAAGAATCATTGGTATGAAACTTCCAAATAATCCATAAGAAAACCAGTGATAGAAACCAAAACAAATCGCAGAAAAAGCAACCCCTTTTTTTTCTCCAATTTTTTGCATTATTATATATAGTAATGCTCCTCTGAAAATAAATTCCTCGAAGAGAACGGATTTTATATTCCACCAAAAAACTGTGAGAAAATTCATAAATGAATAGGTTGGATTGAGTTTCCAATATTGATGTGTAATCAAGAAATCTATACTTTGTACCAACGCGCATAACATACTTGTAAATAGGAATGCGAAAATAAATTGTTTTGTTCGTTTTTTTGTTGGCAGTAAACCTAATACTGAGAGAGTGTGTTTTCCGAAGATTTGAAGTGTAATCCATGACAGTATGAATAATGTCACTATCCCTATCATACATAATCCCCTTTCTAGAAAATTGATTTTTATTCTTAAAAGATTAATGAAATAGTGATATTCATTATTTGAGACTCCTATTAATTAAAGACGAGTAAAAAATCAAATTATGTTACACTCAAACAGTATCAAGGTTTATTTTATGCAAGATCTGTGTGAGTATTGCCATAAATTCTACATATGATGGTCATAAAGAAGTAGTTGAGTGTTTAGTTGAAAAAGGAATAGATATTTCAATTAGATACACTGGAGAAAATATTAAGAATATGGATGCTTATGAATACGCTAGAGAATTTGGGCAAACAGAAATTGCTGAATATTTAAAGCAGAAGATTGATAAAAAGAATAGGCTGTTAAAAAGTACATACTCCATGACGGTTGTACTATCATAAAGTATTACGTGCTTGAACTTCCTTTCAATCGAATAGAGTTGATTACAGAAGTGTAAGCCTTCACTCGCCTTCACTTTTTGCCCCTTCTGTGATTCAGGTAAAGCTTTTAAGGCTTCATCAAACTTTCATCTCGCATCGCCCAACATCCAAAAAGGGTGACATCCGGTACTTGATGATACCCACTATATCCATCTACCTGAAAATATCCTTTAAAACCACTTAAAAAACGTTTCGGATGTTCGCCTGCTCTTATAGGGTGATAGTCAAAGAGGACAATAGTGATATCCTCTCGTCCTGTACGATATAGCCACAGATAGGACTTCGTTGTTGCGGGCTCGCCCAGGTTCGCGTAAAACTTGGAAGGTTGTTTCGCCCGCATGAAGAATAGTTCGAGTAAGTAGGTGTTCATGCATCCTTTCATACAAAGTCATTAACCATCGATTAGCCCCATATAATAACCAATTTCCCATCGTTTGTCGTGATAAGAAGATTCCCATTCTTTCTTTAATCGGTGTCTTTCCATAAAAAAACCTCCACATATAGTATGTAAGGAGATTATCTCATGGATTATTAACAAATAGTAGGTGGGGAATATTTGACGCTTACATACGTAAAGGGTCATTTTAGTGATACATAGTAAGATAACATTTAATATTTGAATAAAAACAACATGATACATAGTTTTTCAAATGAAATGAATTACATCTAGAAAACACATTATTTACACAAGTACATTGTATATTTGTTCTTGTATAATAATAAAAGTGAGGTATTTTGAATTGAAAAAGAAAAAGCTATTTTTAGGAACAATTATTTCATGCGTAGTACTGACATTATCTGCATGTGGTTCCTCAGACAACGTAGTAACATCGAAAGTAGGAAATGTTACAGAGAAAGAGTTAAGTAAAGAATTAAGACAAAAATATGGGGAAAGTACTTTATACCAAATGGTGTTAAGTAAGGCGTTGCTAGATAAATATAAAGTTTCAGATGAGGAAGCAAAAAAACAAGTAGAGGCAGCAAAAGATAAAATGGGTGACAACTTCAAATCGACTTTAGAGCAAGTTGGGTTGAAAAATGAAGATGAATTAAAAGAAAAAATGAAACCAGAAATTGCATTTGAGAAAGCGATTAAAGCGACTGTCACAGAAAAAGATGTAAAAAATAACTATAAACCAGAAATGAAGGTAAGTCACATTTTAGTGAAAGATGAAAAAACTGCTAAAGAAGTGAAAGAGAAAGTAAATAATGGTGAAGATTTTGCGGCTTTAGCGAAGCAATACTCAGAGGATACTGGTTCAAAGGAACAAGGTGGAGAAATAACTGGTTTTGCTCCAGGGCAAACGGTGAAAGAATTCGAGGAAGCTGCATATAAATTAGATGCAGGACAAGTAAGTGAGCCAGTAAAAACAACTTATGGTTACCATATTATTAAAGTGACGGATAAAAAAGAATTGAAGCCATATGATGAAGTAAAAGATCAAATCCGTAAAGATTTAGAACAGCAAAGACTACAAGATACGACAGGCAAATGGAAACAGCAAGTAGTCAATGAATTATTGAAAGATGCTGATATTAAGGTGAATGATAAAGACTTTAAAAATACATTTGAATTTCTAGAAAAGAAATAATGACTGTAATTAGAAAAGGGAACCTATATAGGTTCCCTTTTCTAGTTAGTGTGTGAGTTATAAATAGATAGTAAGACAATACAATATTACATTTAAATATTAAGAATTACAATGGGAATTTATGTAATTATTTTAAAGTGAAATAATTATTACTTCATAGAATGTTGATATTATAATGTTTTGTTTCATTTTATTAAATATAAAACAAATTAATTAATTTTAGCCCATTATTTGTAGGCAGTACGATTTGCGTGGGCTAATTATTAGTCAGGAATGGACAAAGCTTGAAGGGATTTAAGTTTTACTTTATTGAAGTGGATAAACATAATTTGCAGAATGAAACATACAATTATATTGAAATATATTGACGCTAAATGAAGTGAAAAGCAGAGCATTCTATTATGATGGATGTTCTTTTTAGTATGAAATTTTAAGGGGAAGAATGAATACTTTTAAATGAATTATTGGATTGATGAATAAATTATGTAGGGGGAGAAAATGTGAAAATAATTTTTCAAAGAGAAGACGGAGGGAAAATTTTTGAATCGTATGATGAAGATATAAATAACTTATTAGCTATTTTAAAAGAAACGAAAGGGATTAAGATCGGGATGGTTGACTATGAAGTATTAAAATACGAATTAGAGTATTTTCGGAATCCAAAAAAAGCAGTAACAGAGAGGGAATTACATATAATAGTACAACCGAAATATATTTAATAATTAGAGTTAATTATTAATAAATAGTTTTATGCAGTATGTACGAAAAGAGAGTGTTTAAATTGCTCTCTTTTCACAAAAATTCATAAGGAACGAATTGAAGCCCATTATAAATCCCTTAAATGTTATGAGTTCGTTCTTTATAATCTATGCTTTCAGTTATAGATGGTTAATAAACTCGAAAAAATTAAAACTTTTTAGTGTAGGAAGGAATTTTATATTTGAGTAGATAATTGTTCATATGAAGTATTTTTTATACGAATATTGGAGGAGTAAAAATGAGTTTAGCAAGTTATATAGGGTGCAATGTAGAAATTCCATTAACAGATCCAGATTCTAATGATGTAATTGTTTTTGGACCATGTTTTTCAGACGAAAGTAAACTTGAAATTGTACAAGAGTTTCAAGTTCAAACAAGTTACACGTATGAAGTTTCAACGAGTTGGGGCATTGAACTTGTTGAGTGGCAAAAAAAAGAGAAGAAAGAAGCTAAAAAAAAGTTATTAGCTCTATGCTCGATTATGGAAGGGTATTTAAATGATGGGGACTATTTTGAATTATTCAGTTGTTGGGTTGGTGATGAAGATAAGGAACGAATGGGAAAATTAAAATTAAATCATTTTCATATAGATGAAATTTGTATTTCAGAAAGAACACTTATCAGGATAGAAAAATAAATATAGAAATATACGTTATTAGAAAAAAGCGACTTTACTTTGTATGAAGTCGCTTTTTTTAGTTGAAGTGTGAACATCCTATTAAATAGGAAGTGAAAAGTGTATTTGATGAAGAAAAAATGTATAACGAAATGATTTTAATTACATTTTGTTAAAAAATATAATTAAATCTCTTCTCAAAAGAACGTAAGTTCGTGTATAATTAGAACGGACGTTCTCTCTGGTGCAGATAGTATAAGAATTAGAAATAAAGTGAAACTGTAATCAGCGGGGGCATCGTCTACTGATTATTGGCTTTCATCAATTGGGCGTTTACGGGCAGTTGATTTTTCGCGCATATGCTGAATTTTGAGGTGGGAGCTATACTGTCTGCTTATACGTGATAAATATGAGCCTAGCAATTATTAAAGAATAATTAAGGAACAATATGTGTGAGATTGAATGGATGATCAAGGAGATAAAGAAATGAATGATGTAAAGGTGCAAAAAGAAGAAAAAGAATGGGTTCCATTTACAGTAATGTCGGAACAGTTGTTAAGTATGCGAAAAGTTATTGGAGAGAAATTTAAAGTACAAAAACCGCTCTTAACAAAAGAAGAAAAAGAGAGGATTTCTGATAAATTATTAATGTCATTGTTGACTGAGAAAGAAATATTGGTGACATATTTTGAAAATGGCTATATACTTACCAGCTACATGACAGTGGTGCATATAAATCCGCTAAAGCACAGTATAATGTGTACTGACGCATTTTATAAAACTTACGTATTTAATACTACGGATATTATTGAAATAACGTAAAGTAAGCTAAA
>NZ_QNUD01000014.1:0-85720 GCF_008042405.1 Bacillus sp. SH7-1 | reverse complement strand
GTTTAAAAAAATAAAAAATAAGAAGAACTAGTTTTATAGAGCAGACTCAAAATGGAGTACTTACTTTCATTGTTTTATTTTGGGAGAATTTTATTGATTTTATTGTAAGTGTTAATAATCCGCCTCAAATATATCTTTCCATGCTTGAGGCGGATATTAATTTCTAATTAAAGTGTACTAATCTATTCCTTCTCATCCCTCATACTATAATATCCCAAATTAACAATAACCAAGAAATACCCACCCATAATTCCAGCAGCAAATGTCCACATGTACTCACGGTGTTCAATTTCATACATAATAATTGCGCCGAGTATGGCGGCTGCAAACCGATTCATCATGCCAAGCATCGGTGCTTTTTCTTTTTTTACAATGCTGTCTCCGAACTTTTCAATACGTCTTCCTAAAATCCAGGCGCAGTACATACTCACCAAAAGGCCAATGCTTATCCCTATAAACTGTGCTGAAAAAGGTGTCATAAGCCATCCCAATAACATCACGCCTAGCAAACAATACATTTGTATGTTAAATGATCTTAATGCCATACGAATCATGCTCTGCTCCTTACCTTTCTCTTTAATTCCATCTTTCGGACTTCAAGCTTTCCGATATATCTTTTTTAAAATGAGGGAATTTGATTTTACTCACCATTAAATAAGCAAGTATACATGTACCAAACGCCACGGAAAATGGATTATTCAAAAAGCATAAAATGAGGAGACACATTGCCGCGAATGGGATGGGCATTCCGATAAATGTCGGAAGTTTGCTTTGCTGCGTGTTAAATCTCGCAAGCCGCAGCATTCCGCAAATACTGTAAGCAAGCGCACATATCATCCCAATAGACTGCAAATCTTTTAATGCGACACTATAAGCAAGAATAGACGGTGCCACGCCAAAGGTAACTAAATCTGCAAATGAGTCTAACTCTCCGCCAATTTCCGAAACAGAACCGAGTTTCCGAGCGACCATGCCATCAAACAGATCAAATACCATACCTGTAATAATGAACATGACTGCACCATACATATCTTGAAAGAAAACAGAATAAATGGCCAATATCCCACAAATAAAATTCGCTATCGTCATCATATTTGGTATGTAACTCATCACACGCTTCTCCTCCTTTCTACTCATTGCTTCATCTAAGTTCTTACTCATTACAATCAAGATCTTTCTGTTTTTCTTCCAATATCACTTTATTTATTTTCGTTAACGTATCCGTCATTTGTTCTAAAGCACCGATATCGATTTTTGAAAAATACTTCTCAATTAATACATCATCTAACTCAGACAACTGCTCCATATACTTACTACCATTTGGACCAAGTGTAAGGAAATACTCCCTTTTATTATTAGGATTTACTTGTTTTGAAATCATCTTCTGCTTTTCCAATTTCGATAAAACTTGGCTCACAGCGCTTTTCGATATATTAAAAGTAGTCGCAATGTGATTTGCTGTCGTGTTTTCATTTAAATTAATATGAAATAACATACTCTCTTGCTGTCCAGTAAGACCGTACTCGTCCTTTAAATCTTGAAATAGTAAAATGTAAAATTCAGTGTAGGCTCGGTTCATTTCATTAATTATTTCTTTATACGTTCTAGTCATAGCACTCTTCCTCCATGCTTTTATTTCGCTTTTAATAGTTAAGTTCACTTAACTTAACTATATTATACCGTTATGTTTGTGTAAAGGGAAATCAATTTCCATACTTTATTCACAGCAAAAAAAGAAGACATCCATTAAGATGTCTCCTTTTCATACTTAAGACTCCAAACTCTTGCCATTCGTCGCAATTACTTCCTTATACCAATCGAAACTTTTCTTCTTCGATCTTTTTAATGAACCTTTTCCTTCATTATCTTTATCAACGTATATATATCCGTAACGTTTTTTCATTTCTCCAGTAGAGGCACTTACAAGGTCAATTGGGCCCCAGCTTGTATATCCAATAATATCTACTCCATCTTGAATTGCTTCTGACATTTCAATCATATGCTTCTCTAGGTAATCAATACGGTATGCATCATTCACTTCGTCTTCACTATTTAATTGATCGATTGCACCAAGGCCATTTTCAACAACAAATAACGGTTTTTGGTAACGATCGTAAAGTTGGTTCGCTGTAATACGGAAGCCTTTCGGATCAATCGTCCATCCCCACTCTGATTTTTCAAGGTATGGATTTTCAACAGAACCAAATACATTCCCGCTCGTTATGCTTTTTAACACTTCTGGATCTGTACTTGTTGCTCGGCTTGAATAGTAGCTAAATCCAATATAATCAACCGTATGCTCTTTTAAAATTTCCTCGTCTTCTCTTTCCATTTCAATTGTTACATTATTATCTGTAAAGAAGCGTTTTGCGTATCCAGGATATGCGCCTCTTGCTTGTACATCAATGAAGAAGAATGATTCACGGTCTTGTTCCATCGCACGTTGAACGTCGTCTGGATTACATGTGTATGGATACGTTGCACCAGCAGCAAGCATACAACCGATTTTTGCATCTGGAATGATTTCATGACACGCTTTTACAGCTAACGCACTTGCGACAAGTTGGTGATGCGCTGCTTGATATTGAATTTGTTTTTTATTATCCCCTTCTTTAAACGCTAATCCTGCTCCCATGAAAGGTAAATGTAAAAGCATATTAATTTCATTAAACGTCATCCAATATTTCACTTTATCTTTATATCTATTAAAAATCGTTTTTGCATACGTCTCAAAGAAGTTTACAAGCTTTCTACTTCTCCAGCTTCCATACTTTTCCACTAAATGAACAGGTACATCAAAGTGAGCCATCGTAACGACTGGTTCAATACCGTGCTTTAACAGTTCATCAAACAAATTATCATAAAACTGTAACCCTGCCTCATTTGGCTTTTCATCATCACCATTTGGGAAAATACGTGTCCACGCAATAGATACGCGTAACGCTTTAAATCCCATCTCTGCAAATAGAGCAATATCTTCTTTATAACGATGATAAAAATCAATTGCTTCATGTGATGGATAAAACTCTCCTTCTACCGGTGTAAACGAATGAATATTTCCTTTCATAATATCCCATCGGTTTTCACCAGTTGGTAATAGATCCACCGTCGTTAATCCTTTTCCGTCTTCTACATATGCGCCTTCAACTTGATTGGCTGCAGTTGCTCCACCCCATAAAAATCCTTTTGGAAAATTAACTTTAGACATATAGAAAAACTCCTTTATATAAGAATGAACGAGGAAAGCTATTCTAAGTTTTAAAGAATACCTTTCTTCGTTTGAACCTGCATGAAATGTACTACTATTTAACTCCTAACTTTAGTAAGGAATCTCCTGCTTGAATCTTTTCTACTTCTGTTTTTTTCATGCTATATTTATCATAATTTGTAACAACAACTGGTGTTGTCACAATATAACCCGCCTTTTGAATTTCAGCTATATTAAATTCAATAAGTAATTGTCCTTTTTCTACTCTCGCTCCTTGTTCAATATGAGAGGAGAAAAATTCGCCATTTAATTTCACAGTATCCATTCCAATATGGATTAAAATTTCAGCACCTGAATCCGCCGTAATTCCTACCGCATGATTCGTCGGAAAAAGTGCAGAAACCGTACCTGAAACTGGTGAAAACAACTTTCCTTCTGAAGGCTCAATCGCAACTCCTTCTCCTAACGCACCCGATGCAAATGCAGCATCGTCAATATTTTGAAGCGGCATAATGGCTCCATGGAAGGGACTAAGGATTACTTCATCATCGCTTGATGCAGCGATTTTCTCACTTGTCTCAGCTGTTTCTGTAGATATTTGCTTTTTCGTAAAACCGAATAAGTAAGTCAGAATAAAACCGACTAGTAAGGAAACAACCATCGAAACAATTGCGCCCCAAAATCCAGCTGTAATCCCATCTTTCGGGCTAATAAATGTCGGAAGTGTAAATATACCAAGCCCGCCTGTCATATAACTTTGTGTACCAAATACGCCAAGTATTGCGCCGCCAACTCCCCCAGCAATACAACTCATAATAAACGGCTTTTTAAGCGGAAGTGTAATACCATAAATCGCCGGCTCTGTAACACCGAAAATACCTGAAATAAAAGCTGGAATACTAAGTGTTTTTAATTTCTTATCTTTCGTTTTCACCCAAACGCCAAGCACAGCACCAATTTGAGCAAATGAAGCAGCAAATATAAGTGCTAATATTGGGTCAATACCGTGCACTGCTAAATTGTTATAGCCAATCGGAACAACGCCCCAATGAAGACCGAATATAACAAGCACTTGCCAGAAAGCACCGAGTAAAGCACCCGCTACTAATGGGCTTGCATTATAAACCCAAAGTGTCGCCTGTCCTAAAAACTGCCCTGCCCACGTCGCAATTGGGCCAATAACGAGAAATGTAACTGGTACGACGATTAGTAATGTAAAGAATGGCACTAAAAATGTTTTCACCACATCCGGAATGACTTTCTTTAAAGACTTTTCTACTTTCGCTCCAAAATAAGCAGCAAGAATAATTGGAATAACAGATGATGCGTAGTTCATTAAAATAACTGGTATTCCTAAAAACGTAATATGAATTGGTGATTCAAACATCGTCCCCGCAAATAGCGTATATAATGGCTCACTTGCTTTTAAACCTGATAAAGCCGGATAAACTAACGCTCCTCCAATCGCCATACCAATGAATGGTGATCCTCCAAATTTCTTACTTGCTGTATATCCTAAGAAGATTGGGAAGAAATAAAATAACGAATCGCCAACTGCATTTAATATTTGATACGTTCCTGACTGCGTACTTAACCAGCCTAACGCTACAAATAGTGCATTCAATCCTTTAATCATCCCGGTTGCAGCTAACACCCCTAAAATAGGAGTGAAAATGCTAGAAAGAATATCTATAAGACTACTCTTTTT
This sequence comes from Bacillus sp. SH7-1, assembly GCF_008042405.1. Classification (NCBI taxonomy): domain Bacteria; kingdom Bacillati; phylum Bacillota; class Bacilli; order Caryophanales; family Bacillaceae; genus Bacillus; species Bacillus sp. SH7-1. Next base: position 80,804 of record NZ_QNUD01000014.1, on the reverse strand, counting down.
CTTCTCACTCGCATCTTCTTCCTCTGTTTCTTGAAACCCTCCAACAGCAATAACTGCTTTATATACGTCGGATACGTGGTTACCAATTACAACTTGATATTGTCCGCCGCTTTTCATTACAGTCACAATATCTTCCATACCTTTCAGTATTTCCGTATTTGCTTTCCCCTCATCTTTTAACTGGAATCGTAAGCGCGTTATACAATGTACAACGCTATTTATATTTTCTCTCCCACCAACATGTTTCAGTATGTCTTTTGCTAATTGTTCATACTTCATAGTAACTTTCCCTCCCTACAATCATGCCTTTTATCATTTTTATAAAAGAAAAAACCTAAACTAACCGTAACGACGTGATACATACGAATCACTCCATTACAAGTCAATTTAGGTTTTGCCTGCCAAACAGTAACAATCCCGTTTATTCAATTACATAATTCATTGCGTTTCGTTACACGATGAATGTGCAACGTTACATACACTTTTTCATCTTTTGAAAGATGACTATTATGTGCTTTTTGTAAGTATGCTTCAATTTTTTCTGTACAACAATATGCCTCTTCATACTTACTTTTCACTTGCTCGTATAAAAAATCATCCTCTGCCGAATGCAATTCCTTCTGCATTAAACGCTGCGCAAAATATCGTAAATGCGTTACAAACCGACTATAATTAAATGAATTCTCATCTAAGTTCATCTTATAGTGGTACTTTACAACATTTAAAATATCTTGGACGATTTTCGTCATCGCTACCGTTTGTTGCATTGCTGGTTCACCTTGCTGCGCATTAACGAAATGCAAGGCAATTGAACCTGCTTCATCTTCAGAAAGTGTAAACCCAGTCTCTTCTTCAATTATGTTCAAGGCTTGTAGACCAATTTCAAACTCTTTCTGATAGAACCTCTTAATCTCCCAAAGCAAAGTATTTTTGAGATCCATTCCTTCTTTATGCCGAGTTAAGGCGAAACTTAAGTGATCCGTTAATGTAAGATAAATATAATCACTTAAAGCCCCCGGCAAAACTGTCTTAGCAAACTGAATAATCCTCTCGGTAATCTCTAAATTTTCCACAGGAATTTCAGTTAGCAACCTAGCAAGTTTCTCTGATAATTCTTTTGTTTCTAGCACAAAGGTCTTTTCTATCTTAGATTCATCAATCGCATCGCCTACTTTTTTCTGAAACCCCAAACCTCTGCCCATAAGTACAACTTCTGTCTCATTATCCTTCATCGTACAAACAACATTGTTATTTAAGATTTTATGGATTCTCATATTGTTCCGCCTTCTTCTTCTTAAAGTCACAAAAGGTATAAAAAAAACCTAAACTGATTCCAAAAGCCACACTACACCCGTAGCCTCTAGATCAATTTAGGTTTTGCCTGCCGAACAGTAACAATCCTTTTACTTATTAACTTACCTTCATTATACACAAAAAGTAAGCGGTTGCAATGATAAATTATTGAATATTTTTTTACAAAGCAAACATCATTATATTTTACAATTACTATAGGTAACAAATACCTTTCACTACATCTATCATTCTGAATAAATAAACATAATCATTACAAAAATTCCATATAGACCCATTACTGGTTAAAATGTTATAATGAAATCACCCTACATAGTTACTCATATTCATACTGAGGAACTAGCGTCTTATTAAGCAATGCGCATAACTCAAATAAAAAAGACACTTTCAAGTGTCTTTTTTATTTATATTCATCAGAATTATCTCTTTTATAAACAAAACCTATTAAACAACAAAGGAGACTATCAGATGGAGAATACTGTAACAAGAGAACTACGTAACATACGTGTATGCCTTATCATCTTGATCATTGTCATTGCATTTTGGGATCGTGAGAAACCTGTAGAAATCACTGATCACGGTAGTGACCCTATCTTAAACACTAGCAATATGACCCAAGTTGGCGATAATACATTTGCCTATAAAGACGAATCTAACAAAATTAAAATATTTAAATTTGATCCGGATACAAATGAAATAAAGCTAATAAAAGAATTTTACGCTAGCGAATATTAATGACATAAAGGCACCGCAAGGTGTCTTTTTTTATTTTCAAAAGGACCTGCTCACATTCATGCGTCGAACATAAAGTAAATAGAATCCGTTAAAAAACACGAGTGACCCTTTGTTTTCCCCTCTTATTAAAGGAGGAACTATTATGGGATTTGGTGGTAGTTGCGGCGGAGGCTGCGGTTTTGCTGGAGGATTTGCACTATTAGTTGTATTGTTTATTTTATTAATTATCGTTGGAGCTTCTTGCTTCTGCTAAAAAACTATTGGAAAAGACACTCTTATATGGGTGTCTTTTCTTTGTAAACTAAAAAGTATATGAAATGAAAACATAGTAAAAATGGCATACTTACTCAAATTGTTTTCCCCTTTACAAACTATATCCAAAAAGTTGGATAGCTCCTTTTACTACTCATATTATTAATAAATAAAGCAATAACTACAATAACAACGGAACCAACTAAAACCGGTGTTACTAAATAACTCCAACTATTTGCTCCTAAAATAACGATAATTGGATCAGCCCCTGCCGGAGGATGCGTTGTTTTCGTTAACATCATAATAGCAATCGACATCCCAACTGCTAAAGCAATTTCCCAATATTCATTTCCAAACAAATGATATATTGATAGGCCAATAAAAGTTGAAATCAAATGTCCTCCAATAATATTACGCGGCTGGGATAACGGTGCATTCCAAACTCCAAACGCTAATACACAACTCGCTCCAAATGGAGCCATTAGTAATTCTGTAGACGTTATACTCGTTAAATATGTTAAGGTGAGAATTGTTAAAAATCCACCTAATAGTCCTGTCAAAGAGTCCTTTATATTTACTTGTAATGGACTTCTTCCTTTCCCTTTCATTTTTGCGAAATATCGTACACTTATTGGTGGAGCCTCTTTCTGCTTAGCTGCTGTTATATTACTCATCATTCTCCTCCTTTATTTACCATTCATTATAACTCGAATAAACTAACCTGTAAATATATCTTTAAACGGTTAGTTTGAGATTACAAAAAAAAGAATCAACTCATATAAGTTGATTCCCTAAACCTCTTCACATTTTCGATCCTGGAATTTTGCTACCTTTTTCCGGTTCCCACATATTTTCATAGAACACCATTTTCGTTTTCCGCTTTTATCTATAAATAATAAAACACAGTCAGGGTTTGAACACCTTTTAAGAGAAATAAGCTTATTTTCTACTATTAAGGTTAAAGCATCAAATGCAATTAACGATGCAAGTACATCCTCAATTTCCCCCACCGGGATAGGCACTAGCCGTTGTTCAATTACTTTATATGTAAATGGTGCCTTCTTAATTTGTTTTTCTAAATACGTAATAAAATCATTAGAAATTTCGTGCTGATCAGCAATTGCCTCAAACTGTTTTCTCAATACTTCTCTCGCCTCTAATATGCTAGATGTAACTTGATCCATTCGCTCTTGAATTCCAATAAGTGTTTTTTCATTCCAAAACGGCAGATTAACCTTTATTACATGTAGCCATTCTAATACATCTTCATCCGTTATTAATAAATCATAACGTTGTCCACGCCTAACTAACTCTGTATTCACTAAATCTAATGAGAGATTTCCAGATATAAGCGGGAATTGTTTTGTTTCCTGCATGTACTCATCACCTACTCTTTAAATAATCATATTCCAAATTAATACAGAAGTACAACTTTTTATAAATTCACATCTAGAAAAAATCCCCCTTACTAGAGCATCCCATTCACATTTAAAAGAATCTACATATACCTCCTTCCCTTAAAATTATCAAAACCCATTTACAAATCTATAAAAGTAGATATAATATCCTTATGGAACCTTCATTAATTTATAAAGCATTGTCAAATGAAACAAGATGTCAAATTTTATCATGGTTAAAAAATCCAGAAAACCATTTCGACGAAAAACCTTATTTAGAACAAGGAATTAATTTTCAGATTGGAGTGTGTGTAGGAGATATCCAGCTTAAAACTGGCTTAGCCCAATCGGTTATTTCTAGTTATTTATTAACTATGAAAAAGGCAGGGCTACTTGACTCTGACCGAATTGGAAAATGGACATACTATCGTCGAAATGAAGAAACAATACGGGCGTTTTCTGAATACGTCCAAAATGAATTATAAAGTTAAAGCTAGTAATCAACCTACCAATTGATTACTAGCTTTAACACCTTCTGCTTTTTTACAGGTGTCCAATTACTCTTTTATAAAATTGCACTACCTATAAAAGAAACATAGAAAGGAAAATTTTTTTAATATATCACATCTAGTTATTTAGATATCTGTTATTGTATTTAACATTACATAAATCTAATAAATTTGACATCCAATCATACTTATAATAATGCTCATTTTATTTGTTAATGAATCGACTTTATTTTCAAAACAATAAGAAGAATGGAGATTTTCACAAATGAAAAAAGTAAATCCCTTACTTATTCTGACACTAGCAATAGGTGTGTTCGGAATTATTACTACCGAGATGGGTATTGTCGGTGTATTACCACAAATCACTCAGAAATTTGGTATTTCAACTGCTCAAGCAGGATTTTTAGTAAGTATATTCGCGCTAGTTGTTGCTATTTCTGGTCCGTTTTTAATTCTGCTCGTCTCTAGTATTAATCGCAAAATAATTTTATTAACAGCAATCTTTGTTTTTGTTATTTCAAATATAATCTACGCTTATACAACACAATTTGAAATCATGCTTATTTTTCGTATTTTACCAGCAGCTCTTCACCCACTCTTCTTTTCAATCGCTCTTGTAACTGCTGCTAAACTTGTCCCTCCTGAAAAAAGTGGTCAAGCAGTTACAAAAGTTTTTATGGGAATTACAGTTGGTTTTGCTCTAGGTGTACCATTAACCTCTTACCTTGCAGACCAGTTTTCACTAGAAATTGCTTTCTTATTCGGAGCGCTTGTTAACGCTCTTGCATTCATTGGAATATTAATCTCACTTCCTTCTATGCCTGTTAAAGAAAAAATGTCCTTTGGCAAACAAATTCGTATACTCGGAAAACCGGGATTATGGTTAAATATTTTAACCGTCACATTCCTTTTTGCGGCCATGTTTTCTGTATACAGCTACTTCGCCGAGTACCTTGCAAAAGTAACTTCTATGAATGGATCGCTCATCAGTATTATGCTATTTATATTTGGTATAGTTATGATTTTAGGCAATCAATTATTTGGTGGTCTCCTACAAAAAAGTATAGTAAATACAGTAATATCGTTTCCTATTTTATATTCTATTGTTTACATATTGGTTTATTATTTAGGTTCCTACCTTGTTCCAATGATTTTTATGGTATTCATTTGGGGAATCATACATGCTGGCGGATTAATTGTTGGTCAAACATGGTTAATAAGCGAAGCAAAAGAAGCACCTGAATTTGGTAATAGCCTATTCGTTTCATTCTCAAATCTCGGAATTACTTTAGGCACAACTATTGGAGGCTGGTTCATTTCAAACTTAGGTATTCACCAGCTTATTTGGAGCGGATTTATATTTATACTACTTTCATTTCTATTAATTATAATAAAACTAAAATTTTTCGATTCTAATAATCAAGCATCATTATCAAGTTAATACATTTAGCAACGCCGTAAATTCTTCTTTCATTTTGGATTACATTCAAATATACAACCTATTTCCATCGTAATCTTTAGATTATTTTTCTCATTATTACAGGCTATAAGTCTCCCATAAAGTGAAACTTTAATCAGCGAGAGCTTTGTCCACCCTCCACTGATTATTAGTCCGCAAATAGCGGGATACATAACCAAGTAAATTTTTATAAACTTAAACGTATGATACCCAAAGCCTTTAGCCATAATTACGACTAAAGGCTTTTTTGTATATAACTAAAAAGGAGCTGACTGTATGGAACATAATAAAAATGGAATACTTGCTTTAATCGTTTTATTTGTAGGACTAGTATTTTTCGTTTTCGGAATGGTTTATCATTTATGGGGCACGGTTTAAAACGAAGATGAATGGCATCGTTAGAAATGTTCTCAAACAACCCTCAATCATATGATTGAGGGTTGTTTGAATAAGCCTACCATGTTTAACCTTTTAACACATAATTTTTAAGAGCTAAAACATAAATTCACTAGTTCGTATATACTTCACACTAAACTACTCCCTTATTTTTCATCTATTACTATTCAAAAATAACTATCATAACAATATATAGATTCTGAAAATTTATTATGTTATTATTTTTCTATTAAGGGAGGATTAAACATGTTACTAAATGAAATAAAAGTTCCGCCTGAAGAACTTGAAAGAATTTCAAAAAATTTTCACCATGCAGGCATAGAGGCAAAAATGAAACATGAAAATCTCAAAAAAGATATTGATATGCTATATAACGTTTGGTATGGTTTATCATCGCAAAACTTTTTTATATCTTTCAACCTTTCAAAAGGCATACTTGATACATACGTAGATAAGCTAGAATATATTGAAAAAAAGCTTGCGCAAATTGCTGAAAAATTTAGGGATACAGATGAAAATTATGTATTTGAAGAGAGTTCTAATCTATTAAAAACTAGTAAAGATTATATAGAAAGTGGACTGTATGGGGATACCTTAACATATGAAGTAACTGGAGAAATCCCCAAAAATTTTGATTCAATCCCCTCTAAAATCCTAGCAGGTGAACAAATTGGTGGTGAAGCTAAAGGGGCTGTGGTAGATGCTGGATATAAATTTTCGGATGAAAGTACACTTCATGAAAAATTGGTAAGTGGCGAAGCTAAATTAGCTATGGAACAAGGGAAATTTGAAGCATCTGCCGATGCATCCCTCATTGATTTTTCATATGATGGCGAACAAGGGCGTGTAAGTACAGAATTTTTACATGGTGAAGCCAAAGCAGAATTAGGTGCTGGTGGAGGAGAACTAGCAGCAAAAATAGATGGAGCTAAAGTAGAAGGTGAATTCAAAATACCTATATGGGGAAATTGGGAAATCACTGTTGGTGGAGATGCCTCTTACGGTAGTTTAGGTATCGCAGCTGGAGGCAAAGTAAGTAATTCTGGCGGAGAAGCACACGGAAGCCTGGGAGTAGGTCCTTTTGGATTAGGATTTAAGTTAGGCGTAAATAAACACAATTAATGTAAAAAAGGGGTACTTTCATGATTTCATTTGAAACTATAAAAAAAATTTTTATCGGTTTTGGAACATTAATTTGTATAATCAATATTATTTCTATTTCATTTTTATCCAATTTAGATATTGGTTCGAAAATTAAAAATATAGCTTTTGTATTAATTTTATTCCTTATCATTTGGTTTATCCTTTATAAAGTAATTGCATTTATTTATAAAAAATATGAAATTCGTAAAAAATACTAAGGAGATATATCATGGAGAATACAAAAGAATTCCTTCCAATTGGAACTGTTATTACAATTTATGGACTAGAACAAAAAGTTATGATTTATGGAAGAAAACAACAACAATCTAACGAAAAAAAAATTTGGGATTATGTTGGTTGTCTTTATCCTTATGGTAACCTTTCAAAAGATTATAATGTTTTTTTCGATCATATACAAATTGAAGAAGTCTTATTTACTGGATATGAAAATGAAGAAGAACTTTCTTTACGAAAAGAACTCATATGAATTTTTAAAGAGGATGCAAAAATGCATCCTCTTTAATTTATCTTCCGTCCGAAAAATGTAAAAACAAAAACATCTTTTGTCCATTTTCCTTTCCCATACATATAAAATACGAATCCACTAATACTAGTTAGTATAATAAGCACAGCGAAATATATCCAATTTTTGTTATTACCATTCTTTAAGCTATCTATAATTTGCTCCTTCGTATTTCCAATATAAACAAATTCCCCATATCTACTAGGTAATTCTTTTATTACTTTTCCATCTACTGAGCCAAGCACAACTACATTTTCTTTATTTTCTACTGCTCTAAATGAATAAAAGCGTTTATTTCCATCTGCTAACTTTGTAGCATTCGCCTGAATATCATTTATTCTTGTTGAAATTACATTCTGATCATTTAATTCCATAAAGGGAGTTTCCAGAGACACATTTTCTTTATTTATTAATTTTAATTCTTTATTTCCAATATGTATTGGTTCATTATAAAAAGCTGTTACTTGACCGTTACTCCATAACGAACGATTTGGTGCAGAAGTCTGTGTATAGTATGTCGTTTTTTTCTTTTGAATTCGATTCACTACCGCATACCCATCAGCAAGTAGCGTTTCATCGCCTGTTACACGTTCAGCATATATCTCTCCCCTTACAAAATATATACCATTTGCAACTTCTTTTTCACTTGAAATCATCTGTATATCACCGAGTTCATTCCAGACTAAAAAACTATTTAAACTCTTATATCCGTAAAAAACACATGCCATTAATAAAATGGTAAACATTGCCCCTATTTTAAATGTTGCCTTTTTATTCATTGCTTGTTATTCCCCCATATATTACGAATGCTTTCATCTTAATTATAAGGATGATAATTTTTTCAGCAAGTAATATAGCCAATGAATCGGTAAGTTTTGTTTCAACACCAGACAACTTTTGATAACCTACTGTCTTTATTGTCCTGAATATACGTTTCCCATTCTTTATTCAATAGTTTTCTTTTCATAAGAAATCCTTTACATGTAGCATGTAAAGAGAAATAACAGATAACTAAAATATATATGATTAAAATCTTATAATTAACATATATGCATTATTTCATAAAATTCTTTATTATTATATGCTATACTAAAAAAGGAGTCGACAATCGTTATTTTCTTCTTATTTTTAAAGCAATATGGATATATCTTCTTAACTTCATTTGGATTGTACAAGCAAAAGAAGACATCTTACTAGATGTCTTCTTTTCTTATACTTTTATGAATTTTTTTGAGTAGATGCTCTCCAAGCACGAAAAGATGTTGGGCGTCCAGAATGAGCTCTTTGCTTTGCAGCAGCAACAACTGGTTTTTCTTCAATAGTCATTGGTTTTTCTTCCACAATCGCTGATTTTTCTTCAAGAGTATTCACAGCTGTCTGTATTTTTTCCAACTGTTCTTTTAAGGCTTGCTGTTCAATCTTTAAATCCGTAAGTAATCGTAAAATCATTTCAGAATTGGCCATAAAGATCCTCCTTCCCCCAATACACAGAATAAAATACAATATGTCATCAGCCGAATAGCGGTGACAAAAATAAGGTCGTCAACTCTTATAAAATCCCAAGTACCTTTATTTTTCAAAAGGACCTGCTCAAGTTTATCCGTAAAAACATAAAGTGAATTAAATCCATTAATTAATGGTCTTTATGGAAGGAGGAGTTAATATGGGCTATGGCGGTAGTTGTGGTGGAGGCTGCGGTTTCGGCGGCGGATTCGCTTTACTTGTTGTACTGTTTATTTTATTAATCATCGTTGGCGCTAGCTGTTGGGGCGGCGGATTCGGCTGCTAAGGAGAGGCACTCTTGAGAGTGTCTTTTTTTATGTTTTTTGGATGTACAGCCCCTCCCTATCCGTCGTTTACCAGCGCTAAAAAACAATGTTCTTGTTATCTTCCCTCTCAGAATTCGTACATTTTAAAATTGACAAAACACATCATGCACCATATACTGTTAACAACAGTATACTGTAATTAACAGTATAAATTCTAATTCATTCTAGGAGGTTTATCCATGAAACATACAGGAAGACATACAGGCGCATTTCTTTTGTTATTTCTAGCTGAAGGAGATAACTATGGAGGGCAGTTATTGCAAAAGTGCGAGGAAGAACTTCCCGTCAATCCAATCGATAGTGCCATTTTGTATCGCACGCTAAAGAAATTAGAAAACGAAGGTGCAATTGAATCTTATGTAAGCACAGATCATCAAGACAAACCGAGAAAGATGTACAAAATTACGCCTGCTGGAAAGGAACAACTGACAGATTTTCAAATGGATATTGAAGAAAAAATGAAGAACTTATCCTTTTTCTTAGATAAATATAAAGACTTAAAGGAATCCGACCATGATTAACGGCGTGATTCTTTACACTTTAGCCATTATTCTTACTGGGATTTCTTTTATGAAGGACCGTACGAAAACGAAAGATGCTCTAATGAAGTCGTGGAAAATGTTTCGCAATCTTCTCCCTGCCATGCTTTCCATCATGCTTTTCGTTGGCTTATCGCTTTCTATATTAACGCCGTCCTTTATCTCTTCTATCATTGGAGAACAGTCCGGAATGTTAGGTATTATTTACTCAGCAATACTCGGCTCCGTTGCACTTATTCCAAGCTTTGTCGTATTTCCTCTTGGAAATACATTAGTCCAACACGGTGCAGGCCTACCTCAAGTCGCGGCACTTATGTCTACACTCATGTCAGTAGGAATTACAACCTTGCCCATGGAACAAAAGATATTCGGACGAAGCTTTGCTTACGCACGTAATGCATCTGCATTACTCATGTCACTCCTATTCTCCTATATTATTTGGGTGGTGATGGTATGAAAGAACTAAAAAGATATCGCTTCTTTTTCGTCTTACTACTCGGGCTCTTTGTATTAACTTTCATAAATCAATCTTTAGGATGGAGTGCATTACAACTAACAGGGAATAGCATTTTAGATATGTTGTTTCTCCTCCCCCCTGTCTTACTATTTGTAGGGTTACTTGATCAGTGGGTGAAAAAAGAAACGCTCATGAAATATATGGGTGAAAAATCAGGCATCTATGGTATCTTGTTTTCTCTATTATTAGGAGGCATTGCAGCTGGTCCCCTCTACGTCGCCTTTCCAATCGCAGCACTACTATTAAAAAAAGGTGCAAGCATTCGGTACATCGTATTTTTCTTAGGCGTTTGGACAACTGCGAAATTGCCAATTCTCGTGTATGAATTTTCTTCATTTGGAGCCACTTTTACACTCATTCATATTGGCTTCGGGCTAGTATTCTTCTATATTATGGGGCTTATTTTTGAGAGGTTTTATAATCAGGGCGAGTTGCTTCGGTATGATGTTACGGAGGAAATGTAAGATTAACAAACATTGCATAACAGACGCAGAAGATCGAACTGTCATTGAAGCATCTTTCATTTCAGCTACTTAAAAGGAGCTGTCCCACGGGTCATTTTTTGACTATGTGACACCTCCTTTCTATTTTAGAAACATTACCATAACCTTAATTTGATACAGTATAATAAATGTATAATACAGAAAATTCCATATACCTGTTTTGTAATATTTTTAGGAGGTGATTATCTTGAATAAAAACACTAATCTACTTCTTCAAATAGTAATTGGAATTATCATTATGATCGCACCTATTCTCATTACAGGGACTATGTATGATGTCACTAAAACGATGGGTGACTTATTAGTTGCAGAACTTATTATAAGAACACTTTCCCTCATTATTGGACTTTTAGTTATTAGTAAGGCCTTATATCGTTATTCTCAATAGTTCTTCTTACTAAAAAACAGACAATACATACACTATATTTTCCTCGGCTGTTCGAACTATTATTACGAAAGAAATATAAAAAGACATCTTTAATCGTAAAGATGTCTTTTTATATAAACCTTAATTTTCTTTCTGTAAAACCCCTGCTACTTCTACTCCCTTTTTCTCTTCTTTTAAAAACAGCGATACGATAAATGCAACAACAATAAAGATTAATCCAAGTGTAAATGCACCTTGGAACCCTGACGTTAAACCGTTTAACTTCTCTACTGGGTCCATTGGGTTTGCGGAACTTTCCATATACTTAGCTGTTCCTGAAGACATTTTTGAAATAAAGATAGCCGTACCAATTGCGCCAGCTACTTGTTGCAGTGTATTAAACAGTGCTGTTCCGTGCGGATATAAATCTGGTGTTAATTGATTTAAACCATATGTTTGTGCTGTCATGACAAACATGAGTCCAACCATTAATACGCTATGCATGACAATAATTTGTACCATTGATGTGTCAGGCGTAATGCCTTTAAATAAGAACATCGCAATTCCTACTAACACAATGCCGGGAACGATAATAACTTTCGGACTAAATTTATCAAATAGTTTACCTGCGATTGGTCCCATTATAGCGCTAATAATACTTCCCGGAAGCATGATGATTCCTGATTTAAAAGCTGTAACGAGTAAAACTGTTTGCAGGAACATCGGTAATAAAGTCATCGTTGAAAATAAAGACATCATCACAATGACGATTAATCCAACTGATAATGTAAACATCGGAACTTTAAATGCGCGTAATTCTAAAATTGGATTCTCAATTTTTAATTGTCGAACGACAAAAATACATAATGAGATAAGCCCAACAATTAAAGTGCCATACACTCTCATATCGGACCAGCCTAAGTCACCTGATGCACTAAAGCTATATACAAGCCCGCCAAATCCTAATGTCGATAAAAGGATAGATGGATAATCTACTTTTGGTCTTGTTAACTCTGAAACATTTTGAATGTACTTCATCCCAATCATAATTGAAATGATCACGATAGGAATAACGATATAGAATAACCAGCGCCAATTTAATGAGTCGACGATTACTCCAGATAATGTAGGACCAATTGCTGGAGCTGCCATCATCACAAGTGCAATTAATCCCATTGTGGCACCACGTTTTTCAGGCGGACAAATAATTAAAATCGTATTCATTAATAACGGTGAAATCAACCCTGTCGCTACCGCTTGGACGATACGACCGATTAATAAAATGGAAAATGTCGGTGCAAATCCCGCAATTAATGTACCAGCTAAAAACGTTACCATAGCGATCAAAAACATCTGTCTCGTTGTAAGCCATTGCTGAAGTAACGCTGTAATTGGAACTAAAACCCCAACCACCAACATGTATGCTGTAGAAAGCCATTGAATCGTTGAAGCTGTTACGTCGAATTCTTTCATTAATACAGTTAACGCATTACCAAGTAACGTTTCATTTAATAATGCAACCATTGCCCCTAAAAGTAATGCAATTAAAATGGGGGTATGTTTCATATTAGAATTATCAACTTTGCCACTTGCAGGGCTCTTAGTTGTTATATTCATTTGCAAATTCTCCTCCTGTTTCTTACTTAAAAAACTTTAAATATACCTGAACACATGTAATATAATATACATATGTAGATTAAAAAGGGAGAATCAATTTTCAGCCACTGTATATTTAATCTACAAAAAAGGAGAATTGTAGATGAATGATAATGAAAAACAACTGGATTTACGTATTAGACGTACACATAAATTACTATGGGATTCCTTATTTGAATTAATGACGCAATCAAAACAGAAATATAGTACCATCACGATTAACCAAATATGTGACCGCGCAATGGTTCACCGAACAACCTTTTATAAACACTTCGAAGATAAAGATGCTTTATTAACATTTGGATTTAAACGATACGGCAAGATGATTGCTGAAATACCGGTTTCAGATCGATTAAGTAAACCATTTCAAGTAATGGAACAATTCCTACATCATGAAGAAATCGGTAAAATATTAGAAGCACAAATGTCTGATGAACAATTTATTAGCCGTGCACAATATTTAAGTCACGAAACGAGAAAACAAGAAATAGAAGCGTTAAATCAACTTTGTAAAAATCATACGATGCCAAATGATTTAATCATTGAATTTTATTCAGGGGCAATCACCTCATTAAGCGCATGGTGGTTTAAAAATGAAAGAAGCGTTTCTGCGGCTGAGATGGATAGGTATCTCCACCAACTTATTAATCGGGATATTTTTCAGTTTGAAAAGGAATAACTTCACCATATAAAAAACGCCTATATGAAATAGGCGTTTTTTTGTACATACTACATACCGAGTCTCTTCAATTTTATATTTTAGTCTTTATTAGGATGGACCATAACCAATAAGATGAGCAATTATAACTGCTATTAAACCGATTGAGTATTCAATTAGAATTAAAGGAAGAATCCACCTCGCCCACCTTGTCCATGAAATTTCTGCAATTGCTAATCCAGCCATTAACGTACCACCAGTCGGAAAAATAATATTTCCGATACCATCCGCGAATGAAAAGGATAATACTGCTGTTTGGCGTGTAATGTCCAATAAATCTGCAAGTGGCGCCATTATAGGCATTGTCAACATTGCATGACCACTACCTGATGCTAAAATAAAATGAATAGCTACTTGGAAGTTGTACATTCCAACAACACTTAAAAAAGGAGAAACATGTTTCATTCCTTCCGATACTTGATAAAGTAGTGGATCTATAATATGTCCTTGATTCAATACAACTAAAATAGCGCGTGATACACCAATGATTAAAGCTCCCCCGATTAAAGATGCCGATCCTTGTGTAAAAGATTCTACAGTATCATCAAGAGATATCTTGCCAAGGATTGCAATTATTATAGTTAAAATAATAAATAAGGCTGCAATTTCTGTTATATACCACTCGTACTTAATAACACCGAATACAAGAATAATATAATTGATTAAAAAGGCCGTTAATATCCATTTATGTCTTTTTGTTAACTCTACTTCCGCTGTTAATAGGCTGTCTGGCTTGTTTGTATCGAATTTTCCGTAAATTCCACTTGAAGGATCCCTCTTTACTTTCATAGCATGACGATAGACAAATGTAACCGCAATTACATATATGACTACGAATAAAATGAGGCGGAACCCCATCCCCGAATACATAGGAAGACCCGCTATCCCCTGCGCAAGCCCAACTGTAAACGGATTCATAATTGCCGTTGTAAATCCGACGGACGCTCCTACTAGTACCATTGCGGTTCCTGTTATCGTATCAAATCCAACCGCAAGAGCTAGCGGAATAAATAGAGGTACATACACTAAAGCTTCCTCAGCCATTCCCATTAATGACCCGCCAAGTGCAAAGAACAGCATTATAATAGGAATCATTAACTTTTCACGATTAGCAAGTTTTTTTGCCATCTTTGAAACAAGAGCCTCAACCGTACCTGATGCCTTTAATACACCAAAAAACCCTCCGATAATAAGAATGAAAAAGATAATATTAGCAGCTTCTACCATCCCTGTAGGAATAGATTTTACCGTATCAAAGAATCCAAGTGGCGTTGATGTAATCCATTTGAATGAATTTGGATCTACTGTTGTATACCCATTTTTTTCAATCTGCGCATATTTTCCTGCTGGCAATATATGTGTAATAATAGCCGCAATAACTAACAAGACAAGTAACATTGCAAATACGTTTATTTTCCATTCTTTTTTTTCCTTTTTTTCTTCTGGCTCGAATGAAACTGCCTTTTCTGATACTTGACTCATATACCAATCCCCTTTGCAATAAAGTGAAACTTTAATCATTGGGGGGTTTTGTTCTTCCCCCAATGATTATTAGTTGAACCAATCGGGCTTTTACGGGCAGTTGATCCCTCACCTAACTTCTTTGCTTCCGCTGAATTTTGAGGTGGGGGTCTTACTGCCCGTTAATGCGGGATAAAATGAAACTTTAATCATTGGAGGTTTTGTTCATCCTCCAATGATTATTACTTTTACGGGCAGCCGGCAGTCTGGTTGCCCCCACTACCATGATGTACCAAGCTATCCATCAATTCTTTTATTTATAACATTCTAGGATTTAACTACCTGTTTACTAATTTCATTCACAAATTGGTTAAATAAACGCTGCTGTAGAGCATCCCTTTCCGACATCATTTCTGGATGCCATTGGACCGCTGCTACATAACGATGAGCTTTGGATTCAATAGCCTCTATCACACCATCAAAAGACCATGCGCTCGCCTCAAAATCTTTCCCCAGCGTTTTCACTGCTTGATGATGAAAAGAATTAACCATTAAAGATTTTTGTCCAATAGCCTCATAAATTTTCCCCTCTTCCAAAAGGTCTACGGAATGAGAGCCTTGCCATTTACGGAACTGTTCTCGAACATGAAAATATTCTGGCCCCATCTCGTGCTCTAAGTCTTGATAAAGAGATCCACCAGCTGCAACATTTAACACCTGTAATCCTCGGCAAATTCCTAGAATAGGAATATCCTTTTCTAAAGCCTGCTTTGCCAAATTTAATTCAAAATTATCTCGTTCTTCCTCTACAGTTCCTATATACGATTTTGGAGTATCACCGTAATAAATTGGATTGATGTCCGCGCCACCAGCTAATAACAATCCATCTAATTGATTAAGTGTGGACTCAATTTGATCAACTTCCTCAATTGGAAGTAGAACAACCGTTGCACCTGCTCGTTGAAGTGAACGGATGTAGTCATAAGAAAAGATAGCCATATCTTGACCTGGTAGCCCTCGTAAGCCCTCCTTCCCTATTTCACTATGATCAATATAATACCCAGTAACACCAATTAGTGGTTTCATTTCCTCTCACCTCATACTTAAAATGGTTTCGTTGTCTTTCTCTGTTGAAATTGTATCTTCTTACCCTCCCTTTTCTAGCAAATGGTAAAGAATCGGATATATAAATTACTACTCTACTAATTTCATCATTTCTTTACACACCATTTACATAAGCAATTATCGTGCCAATATTAAAATTCTAATGATTATTTACAAAACTTTAAATAATTTGTCGTTTTTCAGTACTCACTATGTTGATATGTATTATAATTGGTTATTAATTGGTTACATAATAACCAATTAATAACCAACTTTAGACCAATTACATTCAACTAAAGAGGTGTTCTATGAACAAATTTGAAACCAACCACATTGTATTGATCACCGTTTTAAAAGAAACACGAAAAGCCCTACATCAACAACTAACGGAGATGGTAGGTGACCTCATAGATATTGAAAGTTTTTCTGTAGAAGAAAGTATTCCAAAAGTATTTCATTCTACATTAATCTTGTTACCTAATACATTTACTATAGAAACGGTGAAAGACTTTATTGGGGAAAACTGCGAAGTAATAATAGCAAAACGAACATTAAATTACGAAAACGTGGACCAGCTTTTATTTTTACCAGAAGGAACACAAGCCCTATATGTGAATGATAATCATGAAACAGTATACGAATCAATTGAAACGATGCGTCAATTGGGGCTGAACCACATTGAATATTTCCCATACTATCCTGGAAAAACGAATATACAAATGATCAAGCTCGCAATCACACCTGACGAACTTGAAATTATCCCTGACTTTGTAGAAAAAGTAATTAATATTGGTCATAGATTAATAGATATTACTACAATTATGTCCATTCTAGATCGATTTCATTTAATGGAGGAATCAGGTAACCACGTTTCCGAGAGATACTATCGAAAAATAGTAGATTTAACAAAGAATCTAGCTAAAGCTCATCGACAACTTCATCAAGTAATTGATGGTGTTGGTGATGGCATACTAGCTATTGATTATACAGGAAGAATTGTTGTCTTTAATGAATTTCTGGAAAGCATGCTGAAAATAAAAAGTAAAAACGCTATTGGTCATCCGATTGATGCCATTATTGATAATATTGATTTAGTAAGCTTCATCCTTTCAAATAAGCAACAAGAAAGCGGAATATTTGTTGTAAACGGCTTGGATGTAATAGTGGAACGTCTACATATAAATGATCAATCGATTATTGTTACTTTTAGAAATGCCCTTAAGACCATCGGATTTGAACGTAAATTGAGAAAAGAATTTGTCAAAAAAGGTTATGTAGCAAAATACAGCTTTCATAACATCGTAGGGATTAGCTCTACTATTCAAGACACGAAACAAATTGCCAAAAGGTTAGCTAAGACTGATTTAACTGTATTAATTGAGGGTGAAAGTGGTACCGGAAAAGAGTTGTTTGCAAGTGCTATTCATAACGCTTCTCTTCGAAATAGCGGTCCTTTTCTTGCCGTTAACTTTAGTGCTTTATCGGATGATTTAGTCGAGAGTGAATTATTTGGTTATGAAGACGGAGCATTTACCGGAGCAAAAAAGGGCGGGAAAATGGGATTATTTGAACAAGCAAATGGTGGCACTATTTTTTTAGATGAGATTGGAGATATTAGCCTTAAACTCCAAGCACGACTACTTCGAGTATTGCAGGAAAAAGAGATCATGCGTGTTGGCGGAAGCCAAATTATCCCGATAGACGTCCGGATTATTGCAGCGACCAATAAGGATCTACTAAAAATGATTCAAGAAAATGTGTTTAGAGAAGACTTATACCATAGGCTTAAAGTACTCTTTATACACCTTCCTGAATTAAGAGCACGTCGAAATGACATTGAATTATTGGCTAAACATTTTGTTACGCTATCGGACCCTAAAGTCAAAATTGAACAAGAATTAATTGAAGAACTTCAAGGATATCCATGGTACGGAAATGTAAGAGAACTTAAAAATACGATAGATTATATGCTTGCTGTCCGTACCGGAAACCAAATAACAAAAAATGATTTACCTAATCAACATTATTTTCAAAAGCCTCCACATAAGAAAACAAATAGCAACCAAGCCGAGAGTGTACCGTCCTTTTCTTCAAGTTCAAACGCTCTTGATCAAGAATCCCTTTTCATCCTTACCCTCATCATGAATTATGAAGAAAACGGAAAAACAATCGGAAGAAGAATTATTTCTGAAAAGAGCCAAGAAGTCGAAATAAGATTAACTGAGGCACAGGTAAGACATCGGTTGAACTTCCTGAAAATGAAAGGGTATGTGGAAATAAAAAGAGGTAGAGCAGGGATTCATTTAACAAGAAACGGTTTGGAGATTCTACGTAATCTTTAGTCAAGGTTCGGATTTTCAGATACATAGAGGCTGTTTTATAAACAGCCTTTTTTTAATGGAATAAAACGTCGATAAATTTAAGTTACAAATATTCAGAATTAATATTAAAATATAAAATGGGGATAGGGGTATGGAATTATAAAATTTATACATAACGAGGGAATAGAAATGAAACTACAATTAAAAGCAGATTTAGGGCTACTACTAGTTACATTCTTTTGGGGTGCATCCATCTTACTTACAAAGGTTGGACTCGAAGGCATAGAAGAATACAATTTAATCGCATTACGATTTATTATTGCCTTTCTTTTATCAGGTTTAATATTTTACAAACATTTATTCAAAGTCGATTTTAAAACGGTAAAATATGCATTTATACTCGCTTCTGTCTTATTTATCGTTTACATTTTCGCGACTTTCGGAACAAAGTATACGAGTGTTTCTAATGCCGGTTTCTTACTATGTCTCACAGTCATTTTCATTCCGATATTATCAGCTATATTTTTAAAACACATTCCAGAAAAAAAAGTTATAGTAGGAATCATTTTAACGATAATAGGAATTGGCTTATTAACATTAACGAGCGAATTCAAAATCGGTAACGGCGATATATTTTGCATACTGTCAGCCTTATTTTATGCCATTCACGTCATCATTACTGGCAGCGTAACAAAACATGTGAACTCCATTGCACTTGGAGTCATACAACTCGGCTTCGTCGGTCTATTTAGTCTTATATTTTCATTCATTATAGAAACGCCAAAACTGCCTAGCACAACCAACTCATGGCTAATCATCTTAGCCTTAAGCATATTTTGCACCGCAGTCGCATTCATCGTGCAAGTGATCGCCCAGCAATACACGACGCCTACACATACAGGCCTTATCTTTTCATTAGAACCTGTTTTTTCAGCAGGATTCGCTTTCGTTTTCACAGGTGAAACACTTACCGGGAAAGGATATTTAGGAGCGACACTTATATTAGTAAGTGTGTTGATTGCTGAGGTGGATTTTAAGAGTTTATTACGAGTTAATTATAAAAATAATGTGGAATAGATAAACATAACCCGGGAAAATATTCGTTACTATTATTTTCATTCCCTTTTAAATGAGACTTTTTTAGATGCTATCTTCGAATAAGATAGCATCTAAAACATGTTAAAAGGAATTATTATATTTATGTAGCCTGCATAGTTCACCGTTTCTACATTACTTACTGCACATAGTCATACAGATTTTTCGCTAACAATAAACAAGTTACTGTAATGAAAAGGGCACGAACATACCCGCTTCCTTTTTTTATAGCAAATTTGGAGCCAACAATCCCTCCAGCAATTTGAGCAATCCCCATTATGAAGCCATACGCATAGTTTACTTGCCCTACATACATAAACATGAACAATGCACCAACGTTACTTCCTAAATTAAGAAACTTCGCCGTACCTGCTGCTTTTAAAAAATCATACCCAATAAATAAAAGAGAAAACATTAAAAATGAACCTGTACCAGGACCTAGAAATCCATCATAAAAACCAATAGCAAAAATAAAAAAGGTAAAAATAATGACGTGTCGACCAGACAATTTTTTATGAGTAGAAATACTTCCCCAATCCTTCTTGAATATCGTATAAATAGCGACCACACCAAGCATGATCAGCATTAATGGCTTCAGTACTTCTGGGTTCATTAAATGAACGGTCCATGCCCCTATTATGGAACCTATGAAAGTGATTGGAAATAATTTAAAAGCCGATTTTAAATCAAGATTACCAGAACGATAAAACACAATATTACTAGTTGCACTCCCCATTGTTGATGCTAGTTTATTTGTGGCTACTGCACTTGCTGGATTCAATCCTGTAAATAATAAAGCTGGTAAGGCAATGAGTCCGCCACCACCTACAACTGAATCAATAAATGCAGCTACAAATCCAAAAACAATTAAAATCATTAATACAGATGGGTCTAAATAAAAATCCATACTAGTAGCCTCCCCTTTAGTCACTATTGTAATAGTAACTATCAATTTGCTAAATGTAAAGAGTTATTGTAACGTTAAAATATAAAGTGAAACTTTAATCAGTGGGGGGTTTTGTTCATCCCCCACTGATTATCAGCCCTCACCAATCGGGCTTTTACGGGCAGCCCGACCCCCACCTAACTTCTTTGCTTCCGCTGAATTTTGAGGTGGGGGTCTTACTGCCCGGCAAATAGCGGGATAAAAGCAAACATCGGAGGACGAAAAAAGTGGACTACATAGTGCAACAGCTAAAAAAAATTGGTTTTAATGAATATGAAGCTAAATCTTATGTATCTCTTGTTAAACAGGGGCCTGTCACAGCCTACCAAGTGAGTAAGGATTCGGGTGTCCCTAGAGCTCGAATTTATGAGATTTTAGGTAACCTTGTAGAAAAAGGAATTGTCATGAAGGAAGAAATAAATGACACTACCCGCTATTCACCTCTACCTGTTGAAATCTTTTTACAGAAGGCTCAATCAGAATGGCAGTCTACTTATGAAGGAATTAGTGATTCATTAAAAAAACTAGAAACTTCCGAGGAAAAAACGGATAATCGAGTAATTACTTTAAAAGACAATCAAACAATCATTAGCTATTGTCAGACATTAATAAAAAAAGCAGAACAACGTATTGTCATTTCAATGTGGGATGAAATGTATGAAGCGTTAAAAGAGGACCTATCTCAGGTAGCTGATAAAGTCACAGTACAAGGCATTACCCTGCATGTTGAAAATCCTATTAAAAATCTAGAAGCCCATCGTATAACAACTTATACAGAAACCCTCTCTACAGAACATTGGTTTATTTTATCAATAGATTCTAAAGAAATGATTTATGGCCCATCACTTGAAGAGCGTAATATTGCTTTTTATACAGATGACCCCGTTCATATATATCTATTAGAGGATTATGTATGGCATGATGTTTTAGTGAATCGACTTGTCCGACGTAGCCAAGACGACTTGGAGCAATGGATTACTACAGAGAGAAAATCCTTTTTTATGGGGAAATAAGAAATATATTAAAAGAATCAAAGAATAAAGCATAAGTTAATGAACTGAAAAACTTATGCTTTATTTGCAAAGTCATACCCAAGTCTTTCAACTATTTCCCCTCCACAAACCGACCAAATTCCTTCAAAAATCGCAGCTTAAAACTCCCCACAGGTCCATTCCGATGCTTCGCCACATGAATCTCCGTCATCTCTTTCTGCTTCGTTTCCTTATCGTAATAATCCTCACGATACATAAGCATAATAACATCCGCATCTTGTTCAATTTGTCCTGTCTCTCTTAAATCAGATAAAAGAGGTCGCTTATCTTGTCGTGCTTCTACCGAACGAGACAATTGTGACAACGCTACTACACAAACATTTAATTCACGTGCTAATACCTTAAGCTTACGAGAAATTTCACTAATCTCTTGAAATCGATTGCCCTTATGCTTCGAATCACCCGTAATAAGCTGCAAGTAATCTACAATAATTAAAATCTTTTTATCCCCATGCTTCCTCTTTAACTTACGAGTTTGCATCCAAATATCTTGCACCGAAATGCCTGCGTTATCGTAAATCTCAAATGGCAATTCCCCGATTTCCGCAAACGCCTTACTCACCTTTTCCCAGTCCTCTATCGCAAAACGATGCTTCGGATTTTTCAGCCTACCTCCTGACACTTCACCTACGCAAGACGCCATCCTTTTTAACAATTGCTTACTACTCATCTCTAATGAAAATAATCCAACCGCCGCTCCAGACTTCGCCGCATGTAGCCCAACATTTAACGCAAACGCAGTCTTCCCCATAGAAGGACGCGCACCAAGTACAACAAAATCACCTTCCTGCAATCCGCACGTCATTTTATTTAGCGACGTATAACCAGTCTCAATACCAGTAATCTCTTTCACATCTTGATGAAGCTCTTCATATAAATCAACTAGTGCATCCTTCAAATCAAACTCACATACACAGTCCTTCTCCTCTAACTCACAAAGTGCCGTAATCGTCTCACCAATAATTTTCTCATTCTTCTCCGCAATAAGACGCTCTCCCATCTTGTGCCCGAGAACACCAGCCTGATACATTTTCCAGGCACCTCGAACAAGCCCCTCATAATATGAGAAGTTGCTAGTAGTAGGCACACCATCCATTAACCCTATAAAATACTCCATTCCCCCGATCCCCTTCAAAAAATTCGGGTCCAGCCTAGAAGTGAAAGTCACAAGATCAATCGCTTGCCCCTCTTCTTCCATTTTTCGCATTAACTGAAATATAGACTTATGCACTGGCATAGAAAAATACTGCTCCGTCAAACGGCACTCCTTAATAAGCTCTCCATCAAGTAGTAGAGAACCTAACACCGTCTTTTCTGCCTCCACATTTTGAATACTCATGGACGCCACCCGCGCTCCGCTAAAAAGCGCTGCAACTCTTCCTCTGACGGTGCATTCTTCTCCCACTCCTCACACCTCGCCAAAAACTCCTCCGTCTCCCCCGTACTAACAGACGACTCCTTCTTCCGAAACTTAGCCGTATCCGCCTCAACTTCACACACTTTCGTAAAACCTTTCCCGTGCCAACCTCTCAAAATCCCCTTCACATAAGCAACCGTCCGCTTATTATTCTCAAACGCAATTTGAAGAGCCTTCAGCACAAGCTCCTCAGACAAATCTTCCATCCACGCACTCAGTTCCTCCACCGCAAACGGAGACAAACTACCAAAATGTTGCTCATAAAAAGAAAACACGCGACTTCCCGTTTCTTCCACTACAACCTCTTCTTCCTCTGCCTCCTCACAAATCGGATCAGCATCATCCACAGCCAAATCACCAGGCATACCGAAATGCGCTAAAAGCATCGGAACATTCAGCTCCTCCTCTACGCACTTCTGAAGAAACATATGTACAAACTCCTTATTCTTCACACCCTTAAGCTCACGAAGCACACACTTCTCCACATTCGTATTCGTCACAGGATTATAACGAAGCCAATTCAAAACGAATAACTCCCGAGTATCCGCATCATAAAGAATCTTCCCATAATCAATGAAGCGCTGCACAAGCTTATCAACAGTCTCCCGATTATAACCAGTCTCCATCTCAGCTAACCGCTTCGGAAAAGGAAAAATCCCGCACTGCGTCGTCTTCGAACAAGTCAACAAATACACATAAAAATACCGCTCCTCCGGCGTCAAATCCAAAACAAAATCATCCTGCCAAAAATTCACCTGCACATTACGATACACCGCCATCCTAATTCCTCCCGTCTCCGTTCAAAAATGAAAACCTCTTCATAATATATATGGGAGACTGAGCGGGTTTTTGGCGTGTTATTTTAAATTTTTTTTGACTACTACTACGGTGTTTGTTGTTGTTTTTGTTTTGTTATGTTTTTTCTTAGTGATTTATTACTTGGTAGGGGCTTGTAAGGGGCTTATGGGGGACTAGTTATCGGTTACTTCGATTAGGAAGACTCGATCTGAGAAGCCGCCTCTTTCTTTTGCTTTCTTTTTACGGATGTTGTTGATTTCTTCTAGTGTTGTGCCTTCGTGTTCGGCTAGGGCGTTGATTAATTCTAGTAGGTCGGATAGTTCTTCGAGTTTATCGGGTTTTGTTTTTGCTTCGATATATTCGGTTAGTTCTTCTTGTGTTTTTTTGCAAAGTTCTTTTATGTATTCGTCTTCGGATAGGATTCTTGTTGTAGGTGTTTTTCCATTAGCTTTTATGATTTGTGGGATTTTATTTCGGATTAGTTTGTTGTAGGTTGGCATGTGGGTTTCCCTCCGTTTGATTTTTCTTCTATTATAATGGAAAAGCAGTTTAACTAGGGGTTAAACTGCTGCATTGCTTCTTTTATATAGTTTTCTTCTTCAGTTGTGAAGAGGGTTGGGAATTCGGATCGTGGAAGATTTGATTTTTGGATTATATCCTCTATATCACTTTGAGGTGTATCAAGATAGTTCGTTACCTCTTCAATTAAGCTGAAGAATTCCTTCAAGGTAACTTGAACTTCATGATAACTCGGATCCTTCTCTTCTTCCTTATACTTTTTCAACTTCCCTATCACATCCATAAAACGCCGATCAAACTTTTCTTTTAGTTCCTTATTATTATAAAAAGCTCGAACACTATCCGTTGAAAGGTGTTCCTCCAACCATTCCTTATTTTCCTTCTCCCATATAAAAGTTTGCAAAAACGAAGAAAACAAAGCGACATCCACTCGTTCTTCCTTTTGAAACTTCTTCGTCATCTCATCCATATGCGAAAGCACCTTCGCAATTCTTTCTTGCTCCGCCAAAAGCAATTCCCTTTGAAAACGTATTTGTCTTAAAAATTCTTCCGTCTCTATATCACGCTGCAATATAATATTTTGAATTTCCCCAAGCGAAAAACCGAGATGCTTAAACGATTGAATTTGCTGCAGCACATACAAATCATCTTTCGTATATAACCGATGTCCACCCTCAGTATAATCGCTTGGCTTTAATAAATTAATCTTGTCATAATAACGAAGCGCCCGCACCGTAACATCCCCAACACTTGCAAACTCACTAATCATCCACGCCATACCATCACCTACTCCGATAACTTCTCTTTCACATACTGAATCATATGAGAAAAACTCATCTCATTCTGCCTACAATATTGAAACAAACCTACAACAAGCAATACAAAAGGAACATTCCCTCTATAACGATTTTCATACTCACTAGTACCATCATAAAAGCACTCATACTTTCGTCTTCGTAAAACGATATAAATCGCAATAAATAACACTGCGACCACAATAAAAATCCGCTTTCCCCTTATCTCCACTTCTTTTTTCATCACCTATTCTCCTTCTACTACATACTTATCTTCTTTAAATAACGGAATTCGAATGTAATAACGATAAGGTTCATTGCGCATTACTTTCCACACAACAATAATTACTTGAATTACCTCAAAGACAAATACACCCCAAAACAAAACATCACTAATACGTGAACTAATATTAAATAGAAAAAAGATTAACAAATGAAAGTTAAATGCTTTTCGGCAATGAAATTTGTACACCTCATTTTTCCGTGCCAGCGTAATGTACATGAATAGCGGTGAAAAGATTCCTATTGCGGCTGAGAGTAATAGCATGATGATGGTGTTTCTTTTTTCTTTTGTGGTGGTTTTCATGATTGGTTGCTTCCCCCCTTTTTGTTTTGTCTTCTTTAGGTTAGGGGGTGACGTTGGGGTAGGTGCAAGGGGAATTTTAATTTAAAAACAGCAACACTTATTTCAGTGTTGCTGTCCTTCTTTCAAAATATGTATGAAGACGATATTCACATATCTCCTTCGTCCATTCAAATAAGATCTCTTCATCTTCTTTTCTAACATCCATATTTAGAGAAAAGAAGTTTTCATCAAATGATAATAAACCTTTTGAGCTACCACTCCATTTTGTCATTGGCATTGTAGCGATTAGTTTACTAACTTTTTCTTCATCATATTCCCACATACGTTGTGCTTGCTTGTCACTAAAATCTATTTTCTTGCGGTATTCTTTTTCCATTAAAAACTGATGGAAGAATGGTGCAACTTCTTCTGATGAGATAGGATGGTACCATCTTTCTTTTCCACGTTGCAACATCGCCAACAATAATAGCATTTTATAACTTTTTGCCATTCCTGTTTTTTCAACTTCTTGCAACCACGCTTCACAATGTAAAAACACTGTTTTTTCAAGTTCTGTTAATTCATCATTCCATGCTAAAAAGCCAACATATGATTTAAACTCTTGGCGATATTCTTTACTCTCTTCTATACCAAGTTTATGTAATTCTAAATATGTAGGTCGACGTCCAAGATCCATTTTTACAGTTTGATAGCTATGTTGCAATTTTTCTTTTCTCGGCATTTTCTTTTTCAGTAATTCATCTAATAACTGCTTTGCTTCTAATTCAAATTCTACTGTACATCCATCTGGCAATATATTTTGTGTACCATTTCCTTTCGTCTTTCCATCATCCACTCGAAGCATTTGTATCTTTATATCTGCATTTCGATAATTTGCAATTAAATCAATTACAACACAATACTCCTTATGCTCATGCAATCGTAAACCACGACCAATTTGTTGTGTGAAAATTGTTAATGATTCTGTTGGGCGAACAAATAAAAGTGTATCGACAGATGGAATATCAACACCTTCGTTAAATAAATCTACTGTAAAAATAGCATCTAGTTCATTATTATCCAGCTGTTTAATCGCATCTTCTCTCGAAATATGTTTTGTTTCCGAATGAAGTGAAATTGTACTATAACCGTTCTCATTAAAATATGTAGATAAAAAGACTGCTTGCCTAATACTAGAGCAAAAGACAATTGTTCTAGTTTTTTTATATTTCTTCCAAGCTTCTAAAATATTTAAGGCGAGTTCCTCTCTCAACTGCACTTGCGCAAGTTCCTCACGATCATACTTATTGCCTATCCAACGTATTTGTGAGTAGTCAGTATCATCATGTACTCCATAATAGTGAAATGGAGATAACCATCCACGCTGAATCGCTTCCATAAAATCAATTCGATATGCAACGTTCCCATCGCAAATCGAATAAATATCACGAAAATCATTTCGATCTGGTGTTGCCGTTATTCCCAATAAGAAATTAGGATCAAAATAATCTAGTACTCTTTGATAACTGTTAGCTGCAGCATGATGGAACTCGTCTACAATAATAAGGTCAAAATCATTAGGTGAGAAGTTTTCTAAGTGACGCTTTCTACTCAACGTTTGAATAGATGCAAAAACAACATCCTTCTCGCCTTCCTTTTTCTTTCCATTATAAATCCCCGTAGTCTTATTATCGATTACACGTAGAAAAGATTTTTCTGCTTGATTTAATATTTCTTCTAAATGCGCAATAAATAAAACTCTCTTAAAACGTTTTGCAAAAAAAGCAGCTAAATAAGTCTTACCAAGTCCTGTTGCCATAACAACCATCGCTTTGTTGTATCCTTCTTCCAATACATTCTCTAATTGTTCCAATGCAGGTAATTGTGCAAAGCGTGGTGCAATCTTTGTTTCATATACAGCTGATTCCTCTAATTCAATTTCTACTCCTGATCTCGCAGTATAATCCTCTTGTCCCGAGGGAATCATCATTTCAATCTCTTCTTGCTTTGTCCAAGTTCGGACTAAACTTGAATGAGTTGTATGAAATTCTTCATACTCTTTACGATATTGTTTAATTGTTTCTATATTAATAGGCTGAGTTACTTCATTCATATGAATATGTAAAAATTGATCAATTGCCTCCGAAAAAGCTTCCTCTCCAACACTCTCTTTCACAAGCAAGCTCCATTCCACACCACTTGTTAGCGCGGAACGAGACATATTAGAAGAACCAACAATCATAACTCCGTCGCTCTCATGCTCAAATAAATAAGCCTTCGGATGAAATGATTTTCCTGCACTCCTCCACAGTCGAATATCAATATCAGGATGAATTTCATACAAATTCTCTAACGCGTCTGGTTGCGTAATATACAAATAATCTCCTGTACAAATCTTAATATCTACATTCTTTTCTGCTGCTTTCCGCAAAAAAGGGGCTAAAACATCTACGCCTGATTTCATAACAAACGAAGTTAAAATATATATCGATTTTGCATCATCCATATAGCGCTCTAGCTTATGGATCAAATTATTCGTAACGAGCTGGACATTAGTCATCATGTACCTCAACTAAAAAAATTCTTTCCTGAAAACCACCACGCTTTTCGGCCTTCTGTTTACGTACTTGCTCAACATCCTCTAACGTTACGCCTTCATATTGTGCCAATGCATTCACTAACTCTAATAAATCAGCTAATTCTTCTACTTTATGCTCTTTACTTTCAGCCTCTAAATACTCAGCTAGCTCCTCTTGTGTTTTCTTGCTCACTTCTTCTATATATTCTTTTTCATTCAGTATTCTAGTTGTGAATGTCTTTCCGTTATTCTCAATAATTTCTGGTATGCGATCTCTTACTAATTTGTTGTAGGTTGGCATTTGAATCCCTCCAGGATTAGGGTTTTAATGCTCTAATTATACCATATAAGATTTAGTCCTTTTCTTTCTGTTTACATGGGATAGCTACTTAAACCATACATTTTAATCCAATAAATAAGGCTGTATCAAAAACATACTACGATGTCATTTTGATACAGCCTTATCTTATCTACTAATACTACTATCACACTAATCATTTTTGAGCTATACAAGCATTAAAAATTCAATCTACCTACAAAACATTACTATCCTTTAAATAATCATAAAGCTTATTATCAACCGATTTCTCCATAATCATATTCATCGTAACAACCGGTAGTTCTTTTCCATTTTTATCTTGCATTTCAGTTTGTTCTACACTTGCTTTATCAGGTCTCGCTTTTCCTAAATAGTAAAAGTCGCTTCCCTCGTCATCATCTTTTTTCACAAAAATATGAACATCAATATTATTTTCTTTAGCGTCAATAATTGCTTGAACTTCCTTCGATTTTAATGTTCTATTACTTCTTGTATACCATTTAAGAACATCTTGATTAAGGAATTCATCACCGTAGTCCACACTGGATTCTACCTCATCATTTTTATGGTATGTAATAAATATTGGACAAGTATAATATTTTGTCTTATAACCATACATAGTTGAGCTCTCATCATTATGCCAATTTAAAAGTTTACACACATCTTTTCTTGAGTATTTTTTATATACAGTAAGGTTACTATCACACTCATAGTTTTTGCTCTTTTCCTTCGCACTTCTA
Organism: Bacillus sp. SH7-1; assembly: GCF_008042405.1. NCBI lineage: Bacteria > Bacillati > Bacillota > Bacilli > Caryophanales > Bacillaceae > Bacillus > Bacillus sp. SH7-1. Next base: position 51,241 of record NZ_QNUD01000014.1, on the reverse strand, counting down.
ACGATGTCCATAACCATATACTTAAAGTATTCATTTTGTTCTAAGCTTTTTCGAATAGAATCATTAAACATATATGTCTTATTGTTCTGTAAAGAGATAATTGGCTTTTCTCCATATTTCTTTTGACTGTTTTGTGAGAAAAACTCTAATTCAAAAATTCGTTGTACTGAAGTAATCGTTTCATCATCTGTTAAGCAATTAGTTTCTTCAAGTTGTTTTATATACTCATCCTTATCAACTTTTTCTTGCTTTAATAATAAGTCTAACAAAACGATTTCGTTTTTACGTTTTCCATTTAATACTTCCAATGAAAGCATTGTTAAAACTTTGTTTTCGTACTCTGTTAATGTAGGCACAGCTTCTTTCATTTTCAATAGGAACTGATAATAGTTCGAATATCCATCTACAAGTACAACTGGATCAATAGAATGGTTTACTATAAAGTCATATAAATATGGAATTTTTCCTATTCTATTTTTCAACTCACCAAACGCTTCCTTTAATACTTTCATTGCTGTTAAATTACTATTATTAATAGCTTTAAAGATTTGTTTTTTCGCTATCTCCTCAAAGTTAACTGTTGAAATACCTTTAATATAACTCGTGTCATTTGTATATCTGCGTATATTATCTTTATTTTGTGATCTATCTCCTGAAAGGGCAATTGGAATTAAATAGTTGTTTTTATAGTTTCCAATGAAATCAATAATCGTAACAAAATCTTTTGAATCATGTTTTCGAAGTCCACGCCCCAATTGCTGTATAAAGATAATACTTGATTGAGTTTGTCTTAACATAACAACCTGATTCACACTCGGAATATCAATTCCTTCATTAAATATATCTACCGTTAAAATATAATCAAGTACGCCATTTTCTAATTGATTCACGCGCAATTCTCTTTCCTCTTGAGAATGATCTCCTGTTAATGCAAATGTGCGAAAACCTCTATTATTTAAGGCGTGTGATAATTGTTCTGCTTCATCTTTTCGGCTGCAAAACATTAATCCTGTTACCTTTTCACCAGAAAAACCGTAATATTTTACTTTTTCCACTATATGATCCACTCGCTCTTCCGTAACAAGTTTAGATAAAACAGTAGTGTCATCTATCTTTTCACCATTATATTCAAAATCAGTTACTCCAAAATAATGGAAAGGACAAAGCATATCTTCTTCAAGTGCTTCTTGCAATCGAATTTCATAAGCAATGTTGTAATCAAATAGCTCATAAATATTAAAATTATCTGTACGTTCAGGTGTAGCGGTCATTCCCATTAAAAATTTCGGTTTAAAATAATTAATAACTCTATGATAAGAACTAGCACCTGCTTTATGAACTTCATCTATTAAAATATAATCAAATAACCCAGGATCAAATTGCTGTAAATTTTCTTCTTTTGAAATGGTTTGGATCGTCGCAAATAAATATTTAGCATTTATTTGTTTATTTGACCCTGATAAAATTCCAAAGTCCTCATCTATCCCACCAAGAACTTTTTGAAAATCGGATTTCGCTTTATTTAATATTTGCTCTCGATGAACAATAAATAACATCCGTTTAGGTGAAAAATTTCTGACATCAAATGCTGAAAGATATGTCTTCCCCGTTCCTGTTGCAGAAATAACTAAGCCTTTTTCTTTTCCAGCGTCTCGAATAGCTTGTATTTCTTGTAACGCAGCTTGTTGCATTTTATTTGGGGTAATTTTCAAAGCTTCTTCAATTGAATTATGATATTGACCAGGTAATTCTATAACTCGATCTAGTAACTTATTTTCTACAGCTTGCTCATATATTGTTTCGTAATTTGCAATCAACTCTTCAGTTAATAGTTGAGAATGCTCCCAGACTTCTTCAAATTGATTTTTAAAATGCTGTACTATCTCTCCATCTTCATGCGATGTTAACTTAACGTTCCATTCATAGTTTACCTTCAAAGCATGTGCAGTCAGATTTGAACTACCGACAATTAATGAACAATGTGTTTTGTTATCAAATATGTATCCCTTTGAATGAAAACCAGATAAATTTGTTAATCTTACTTCTACATTTTCAAGTTTCATTAACTCTCTAAACACTTTTGGTGTATTAAAGTTTAAGAATGTAGATGTTAATATACGTCCTTTAACCCCTTTTTGTTTAAGATCAAGGAAATGTGATTTTAAAGTCGCTAGCCCACTTTCCGTAATAAAAGCCACCGAGAAAATAAACGCTGTACTATTTTCAAGCTCTTCCAGCAATGAGCTTAAAACATTTTCATTTTTTTTCGTATTGTTTACTAATAATTTCGGCTTATATATTCCAGGATGATTATGTTTTTGATCAATAAACCCTTTATATAAAGACCCCTCTAATTTTCGAATAAAATTCTCCATATGATCACCATTATGACAATTTTTTATATTAATTGTATTACTCACTGATTTAAAGTGCAAATTTATTACAAATATAAAAAACTATCCGTATAAAACGAATAGTTTTTTCAAATTACTTTACAATCGATTCTTTTGATAATTTCTCAATAGTCGGGATATCCGCAGGTGCCCACTCTAAAGCTGCTAATTCATTCGGATATAACCATTTAATTGCTACATGCTCAGTTAAAACCGGACTTCCTTCAACAAGTTTACAATAGAAAGTTTTTAAATGAACGATACCAAAATCATATTCATAGGCTGTATAATCAATTTGTTCACCAATTTGCACACTACAATGCATTTCTTCATCAATTTCACGCTTTAACGCCTCTTGAGGTGTTTCTCCCTCTTCTATTTTTCCACCTGGAAATTCCCACATAAGAGGTAGCGATTTAGCTGGTCCTCTTTGTGCACATAAAATTTTCTCATCTTGAACAATTACCGCTCCAACAACATAAATATTTTTCTTCATTATGTCCTCCTTAAATCTCACAGAAACTCTATAATTTACGTTTCCACATCTTATAGACTGAAAAATGCCTTTTATATCTTTTAACGACTAATAAATTTTTAATCAGTGAGACAGACTTTATCTATTCCTATCTGGTACCTTAAATGTAATTAGCCTAACACTCTCATCTCTTTTATATTATATAGAAGTAACTACAAAAATAAAGCATGATTGAATACTTTCCTCTTAAGCCTCTTTTCTCACCATCTCTTCATACCTAAAACTACTCTCCTCCAAAAACCCCCTACTCTCCCCACTCCCCTTATAAAAACTCTCCCAACCCCGCTCCCTCAAAGTCCCCTTCCAACTATCACTCTCAACCATTCTTTTAATCACATCATCCCAATAAGCAACCTCTTCTTCCGTCATATCTTTCGGGCCCATGATCCCTTTCCAGTGCTGGAAGATGACGTCGATTCCTTGTTCTTTCCACGCCGGGATTTCTGGTAGTCGGTCTAGTCGTTTTGGTGCGGATACGGCTAGTATTTTTATTTTGCCGGCTTTGTATTGTTTTTCGGCTTCGGATAGGGTCATGGTTGCGGCGCCTATTTGTTTGTTCGTTAGGGCGTTTATGATTTTTTCTTTGTTTTCGTAGACGAAGAATTGTAGTTCGGCAGGGTTTATACCGAATGCTTTGCTTACTTGTACGAAGGATAGGTGATCGTCGTTTCCTAAGCCTGGGGCAACGCCGAGTTTAAAGTTTTTCTTGTTTTGTTTTAGTTGTTCCATGAGTTCGTTTGCGTTTTCTATGTTTGAGTCTTTTGATACAACAACGACTTCCCAGTCCGATGCTAATGTTGCGAGCGGTGTGAAGTCTTTATAGGTTAGTTTACTGTGGCCTAGTAGGTTGTTCGTTATGAGTAAGCTTGAGTTAATCGCTAGTACGTGACCGCCTTTTTGTTTCGTATATTTCCATCCGACATCACCGCTGCCACCTACTTTGTTTGTGACAGTGATCGGTTTTGTGAAGATTTTTTCTTCTTTTAGCGTTTTTTGCATCGCTCGTGCTGTTAAGTCCCATCCCGCTCCTTGAACGTTCGGCGCAACGATTTCTACTTCTTCTATGTTTACTGTATTCGTTTGCGTTTTTTCCGAAGAACAACCAGCTATTACTCCTGTCATAATCCATATACATAGTAATAATCTTTTTTTCATAGTCCTCGTCCTATGCGATATTTTCGTTCTGGTCGTCCGATAATGCCGTATGTGTACTCTACTGTGCATTCGTTTGTCACTACTAAGTATTCTAAGTATCTTCTTGCGGTTGTTCGGGAGGCACCCATTTGTTCTCCCATTTCTTCTATTGTAATGCCCTCTTCGAATCCTTTTATAATCCCTTTCACTTTTTGTAGCGTTAACGGATCCACACCTGTCGGTAAGTTTTTTATGTCTTGTGTTTGCGAAATGCCGAAGAAGTTATCGATAAGTGCTTGATTCACTTCATTGTTACTATGTAATAGTTGCTTCTTTCTTTTATAGTCTTCAATTGTGCGAACAAATTTTTCTAACGTGACCGGTTTTATAAGATAGTTGCTTACACCATTTCGAATTGCTTTTTCTAACATATGATTTTCATTTGCCGCAGTAACCATAATGACGTCAACGTTTGGAAAGTCTGCATGAATTTTCGGCAATAAATCTGTTCCGATTCCGTCTGGTAAATAATTATCTAATAGAAGTAAATCGATTTCTTCCCTTTGTAGTAGTTCCATCGTTTCTTTTGCGTTCAATGCTTTTCCAATCACTTTTACGTCCTTTATTTTTGATAAAAACTCTTCCTGAATTTGCGCGACGCGGAAATCATCTTCTGCAATTGCAACCTTCAACATATGCCCATCCCCCTGTTTGTCATGTAATTTCTCTCAATGTTTTCGGAAGGTAAATTGTAAAAATAGCTCCCCCATTTTTCTCGTTTTGAATCTCAATTGTTCCCCCTAGTAGATCTACCATTTCTTTTACGTTTGCTAGTCCATAACCACGATTGTTTCCTTTCGTTGAAAAACCTTTTTGAAAAATGGTCGTTATTTTTTCTGCCGGTATCCCTATCCCGCTATCTATCACTTCAAACACAATATCGTGCCCAATATCCGTAACGAAGAAGGAAACATTCTCTTCCTCTCGTTCGCTCACCGCATCAAACGCATTGTCGATTATGTTTCCAAGAATCGTAATAAGGTGCGAAACTTTTATATGGTCTGGTAACGGATGAAGTGCACTATCTCCTTCAATATGAAAATCGATTTTCTTCTCAGATGCTGTTCCGATTTTCCCTAATAAAATAGCTTGTACTTTCGCATCATGAATTTGATGAAATAAAATATGGTTTTGGCTTTGATGAATATTAGATTCTTGTTGGATAAATTCAATCGCTTCTTTGTAATGTCCTAACTGAAGTAATCCCGATAAGACGAAAAGCTTATTTGTAAATTCATGTGTTTGAGCGCGTAAATCCTCGGAATACTTTCTTACCTCAGATATTGTGTTCACAAGGTTTTGCAGTTCTGTTTTATCTCTAAAACTACATACAACGCCTACCGTACTGTTATTTTCAAGTATCGGCGTCCTATTTAAAATAAACACTTTATCTTGAAACGCGATTTCTTGATCGTTTTCTAACACTCTTTCCATATTAAATTCTGGTAAAACTTTTGAAATGTGCTGCTGCATATAATCATCATTTACATGTAGCATTTCTTCTGCCGACGTGTTCATCATCGTAATAAAACCATTTTGATCAATGGCGATAATTCCTTCTTTTATAGATAGTAATATCGCACTTCGTTCCCTGTATAACGCCGCGATTTCATTCGGTTCCAAACCGAGTGTATCTTTCCGAATGCTACGTGCTAAAAGAATACCGCCAACAATTCCAGCTAGTAATACAGCTAAGGAAAAGAGTATAATTTCTTTCGTTCTGCTCAGTATGTTAGATTCAATACCTTTTATTAAAAACTCTACTGTCACAACACCTACTACTTGATCGTAGTCTCCGTTATGAACAATAATGGGCGCCTTCGCCATTAAAGCAGGACCACTTTCCCCATTTCCTTCGAGCGTATAATAGCCACCAAAAGTGAGTGCTTCATAGTTATATGGATTGTTACTCTTTGTGCCAATTAACTCCGAATTAGAATGGGAATACATAACCCCAGAGCGATCTTCTATAATGACATAATCTGCACCAGCTTGCTCACGAACTTGTTCCGCAATGGATTGAATCGTACTTTTATGCTCGTTATTTTGAAAGGCATCTTTTATAGCTGGCATAAAAGAAAGAGATTTAGCTGTTTGCAGTGCTAGCTGCTCCACTTGGCGCTTCGTATCAACGGACTGAATGTAAACAAATATTCCCGCTAATAGGAGAACGACAAATAAAATTAACGCGATAATTAAGCTTACTATTTTCGTTTGCAATGATACTTTGCTTGATTTTTTCATGCTTCATATCCTTTGATAAAATATTCAAAACTATCAATCTCCTTTTTCTATTATTATGACAAAACTGAAAATGAAGCAACTATTAAAAATATCCATGTACATAAAGTACAAAAAGAATAAAATTGTCATAATATTGCGATTCCATTCTATAGACAGTACAATTCAACTACAATGAACACGCTTTCATATATACCTTTTATTACTAAGCAAGAGGAGGAATGAGTATGGCTCAAGCAAAATCTAATCGAGTCGCCGGCAATATTTTCAAAGGTTCAGTCGGCAATTTAATTGAATGGTACGACTGGTACGTTTACTCTGCTTTCGCCGTTTATTTTTCAGCAGAGTTCTTTCCTAAAGGCGATCCAACGAGCCAATTACTGAACACAGCGGCTATTTTCGCAGTTGGATTTTTAATGCGTCCTATCGGAAGTTTATTAATGGGACGTTATGCAGATCGGCACGGACGCCGGGCAGCATTAACGCTTTCGATTACAGTTATGGCCGGTGGTTCTTTAATTATCGCCTGTACACCTAGTTACGAAAGCATTGGGATTATGGCACCAATTATTTTAGTTCTTGCCCGTTTACTACAAGGATTATCACTTGGCGGAGAGTACGGAACTTCCGCAACGTATTTATCTGAAATGGCTAGTAGTGGTCGCCGTGGTTTTTATTCAAGCTTCCAATATGTAACGCTCGTTGCTGGACAAATGGTTGCGTTAGGTGTTCAAATTGTTCTTCAGCAATTACTAAGCGAGCCGGATATGAAAGCTTGGGGATGGCGTATTCCATTCATTATTGGAGCGATGGGCGCAGTAGCTGTATTATGGCTTCGCCGCACAATGGATGAATCAGAGCAATTCTCAAACATAAAATCACAAAAACGCGAAAACGCAGGAACCATTAGCACTCTTATGAAACATCCGAAAGCAGTATTAACAGTAGTCGGCCTAACACTCGGAGGCACTGTTGCATTCTATACGTACACAACATATTTACAAAAATTCATGGTAAACACAGTCGGCCTTCCGAAAGAAGTTGTAAGCTGGATTAACTTTGTCGCACTACTTATTTTCGTTGTGCTTCAACCGATTGCGGGGCTATTATCCGATAAAATTGGACGCCGCCCACTATTAATAGCTTTCGGTATTCTCGGAACATTACTAACAGCACCAATCTTCTTCTTCATGGAAAAAACGACACAACCAATCGTAGCGTTCTTGCTTATGATGGTCGGTCTCATTATCGTTACTGGTTACACATCGATTAACGCAATTGTAAAAGCAGAACTCTTCCCAACTGAAATTCGCGCACTTGGCGTAGGTTTACCATATGCGTTAACAGTTGCGATATTCGGTGGAACAGCAGAATTCATCGCATTATGGCTAAAGAGTATTGGAATGGAATCGCTATTCTACTTCTACGTAGCTGGATGTATCGCGATCAGCTTTATTACGTATTGGCGTATGGATGAGTCATCGAAGACTTCGCAGATTGAGGCGGAGCTTGGTGGTGGGGATAGTTTAGTTAATAATAAATCTAGTTAAAACTATGTATTCTATGATCTTCGTTTATCTGAAAAAGTATAATTCATTAATGTGCAACTCAAAAACCTCTACTTATATGTAGAGGTTTTTAACTTTATAACAGCAGATAAAAAACACCTTATCCTTTAGCAATTGAACAGTTAAAAAAGAACAAGTTGATTTACGGGACAGGTCTGTCAAAAATCAAAAAGAATTCATCGATCAATTTTTGGAACTTGCAGCATAAGATACACTTCCATTAAGAATCTATACGCTTTATTACCTTTTATTCTATTTTTGCACTAGAACCTTCTTTTTTGCTTTGTTCTTTGAGATATGCTTTTTCTTCTTTTGGAGTAGCTAATCTTTTTGCTTTTCCAGTACTTTCTCCACCTGCTTGCTCCCATATGTAATTATGTTCCTCAACCGCTTGAGAGAAATCACCTTTTTCCCAACGATTTAAAATCTCAACATATTTTTCTTTTTCAATTATTTTATCGCTTTGATCTAACAAGTGACGAAGCTTTTTAATATTCTCAGGAGACATTACGATAAAACCAATCTTTTTATCAGCTATTACTTTTTGATGCAACATTTTGTGCATAGAGTCAATTATGACACCCTCAGAGTTGACCAAATCGTCAATTTCCTCACCTTTGGCATCAACGGTTCTCTCTTGTATTTGCTTATTGTCACTTCCGGGGTTGAAAAACATTCCTACCATATATCCTATAAATATACCAAATACCACGATACTGACTACAATCATCAAAAAATTTTTCCATCTACCCACTTGCAATATCACCTCTATAAAGCACTTTAATATTTGCACTTTGTAGTAATTGGAGCATAAACTTAACAACTATTCTATATTTTGTATCTTGTTCAAGAACATTACAATCATTTTTCATCTTTTTTTCTCTTCCTCCGATAAAAAACTTATGTTTTCAATCAATCTAATAACATTGATTTATATTGAAATCAGTTAATATAGTAAAATTAGGAAATAGTATAAAAATAAATCTTTCTATATAAAGAGCCATTCCAAATCAAAAGATAGTACAACGAAATGTTTAAAGAACAATGTATGTAATGGGCAACAAAAAAATCCTTACAATTATATCGAACACAACTCCGATTATATCAACATTTCAGCACAACATATCGACTTACCGAAAAATTCCGCGGAAACTAGCAACCTACAAGAACCCCCTCTAAAATAGTTGTTATATATAATCAAAAATGTAGAATGAGATTGAAGATAAAAAATATTTTTAGGAGGTTATCATGACATTTGATGAATTGAAAAAAAACAAACCAACAACATCATGGGTTGAGTATGATGAAGATGGAGAATTTTTTACTGAAGAAAATATAAGTGCAACAAATAAGGTTCTTGATACTTACATTAACAATTTACAGCAATTAGGAGAGAACCCAACCGAAGTCGCAATAATGCAAGTTGTTAAAGAGGTAGTTATTAAACTAAATGAATTAAATATCGAACATGACCATTTTATCGAAACAATGGAAAGAGAAGATCTCTATGAATTTATCGATACAGCAGCACGAATAGCTGGCTTAGAATCCGAAGAAGATATAACAGAAGAATGGCGAGAATGGTAAACAAGCGCAATTTTAATAATGAAATGCACGGTGGTATAAAAAAGGACACCGTTTGAGATCCTAAGCTTAATAGGAAAATCAGCGAATTAGCTACCAATGGCTTCATAAAACAGATGCCATTGGTAGTTCTATTTGAGCAATCTAATCGTTTACCTTTAATCCTTAAATCCCCAACCAGAGACTAAATAGTTTTGAGTTTTGTTTATTGTAACGCGGATTACCTTCTTCTTATCATTTTTAGAATAACCTTCTACATCAATAAAACCATCACGTACTCCATGTAAAATCTCAACTTTAGTAACTACAAGATCTATATTTTCTTTATCCTTCATATGATTTATTGCTACTTTTGAAGCTTTATCTTGAGTAATATTTTTGCTATACATTGCGTAAGATGTGTAGCCTATTATTAATAATAAAATTGTAAAAATAGCAATATTCACCCTATTTTTCTTCTTCAATATATCCTCTCCTTAAGAAGATTTATAATATAACTATAAATCTTTTTTGAGGGGATGGAAATATAAGAGGTTCAGTTTCAAATAAGAGCCTTTGCCATTTTGCTAGTAGTAGTTATGGTGATACTTTTACAGAATTTATGAAATTTAGAAACCTGTAGAAATAAATGATGCAGTTCTTCATAACTCCCAAAATAACTTTGATGCAACTGTTTACTTTTCTTGGTTCTTGGAAAGGGCCAAATGTTATTACCCCTCAATCCAAACAAAAAAGACCACCAAAAGGCAGTCTCAAAACTCAATCTTATTCCCTATTCCCTGCTCCACCGCCTTCTCATACAAATACTTCGCAACAATTATATCCACTACCGCTAAACCAACCGATTTAAAAATAGTAATCTCTTCATCGCTTTCGCGGCCAGCTTTTTCTCCGCTTATAATTTGTCCAAGCTCTGCGTGGATGTCGCTTGCTTCAAATAAACCTTCCTGTATCGGAACTTGAAGGTCTCCTGTTTCTTCTAATGCTGCTTCTTTTGATTCGACTACTACTTTTGTTGCGCTTGCGATGGCGTGAGATGGTAGTTCTTGCATGTTTGGCCTGAATGAACCGACGGCGTTTACGTGGACGCCTTTTTGTAGTTTTTCTGAGAAGACTGGTGTGGATGCGTTCGTAGTTGTGACGATGATGTCTGCTTCGCTTATTGCTTCATTTGGATTTGTGTGAACGTAAGCAGGTTTACCAAATCTCTCTTGTATATATCGCGCAAATGCATACGCTTTTTCTTCTGTGCGATTGTATAAAATGACTTTTTCAATATCTCTAACCGCACATACTGCTTCGGTAATTCCCTTCGCTTGTTCTCCTGTCCCGATAATACATAAAGTTTTTGCGTTATGACGAGCTAAATATTTTGTCGCTACTCCTGATAAGGCGCCTGTTCGAATCATCGTTAAGTAGGATCCTTCTAAAAGTGCGAGCGGTTCTCCCGTTTGAAAGTCTGATAGCATTACAATCCCGTTTATCGTTTTCTTTCCTATCTTCTTGTTCTGCGGGACTACTGTTACTACTTTTAAACCGAGTGCTTCAAGTCCTTCCGCTACTGAAGGCATAATTAATGCCGTATTTTTCTCATTCGCAAATGGTAGTGAAGTACGTATTGGTGTGATCGTTCTTTCTGCGGAAAATTCTTGTAAAGCAAGCGCCGCGTATTCAATGACTTCATTCATATTTACTAAGTTTCTTTGTTCGTTCGCGCTTATGACTAACATATTTATTCACCCCCTCTTCTTATCCTAACAAAAATCCCCGATTCAAATCATCTCTCGGATCTACAACGAACTGATGAAATCCTGTAATAAATGCATTCCCCGTTACTTTCGGAACGACAGCTTCGTATGTATCTACCGCTGTTACCGACAATACTTCTCCTTCGAATTTCCCATCAGTAATACATTCGTGGACGAAAATTTCTCCCTTTTGTAAAGTATCTTTTGCAAAAAGAGTTGCAATTCTTGCGGAAGTTCCTGTGCCACAAGGAGAACGATCTACTTGTCCATCAGCGAAAATTGTTACATTTCGTAACGTAGCGTCTCTCCCTTTCGGTTCATCTGAAAAAATAACGCCGTATATTCCTTTTAACCCTTCTTCAAGCGGGTGCTTTACTTCCATTCGGCTCTCAATGTAGTGCTTAATTTTACCGCCCCACATTTGAATAGCAGGTAAGTCTTTGAAATCGACTTTCAAACCAAATTCTTTACTATCTACTACCGCGTAAAATGCTCCACCAAACGCGATATCTACTTGAAATTCATAGTCATCTATTTTAATAGGAACGTCTTTTTTGTATACAAATGAAGGAACGTTTTCAAATGATACGGACTCTACTTCGCTACCATTAAATTTTGCATACGCAATCACTTCACCAGCAGGGCTATCAATAATGAACTTTTGTTTTTCACCTGTCACTTCAAACATACCTGTTTCAATTCCTACTGTAATAACAGCGATAATGCCATGCCCACACATCGTACTCCAGCCTTCATTGTGCATAAATAATACGCCAAAATCAGCGTGAGCACTTGCCGGCGGTGTAATAATACAACCGTACATGCCGTGATGCCCTCTCGGTTCATACATAAGAACCTCGCGAAGATGATCCAAATGTTCCATACAGTATGCACGTCTTTCTAACTGCGTTTCTCCTTTTATTTCTGGCACGCCGCCTGTAATAATTCGAAGTGGTTCCCCAGCTACGTGCGCATCAATCGTTGTATATATTTTACTAACCTTCATTTCAATCTCTCCCCTATATGTTGATACTCTTTTTATTGCAAATATCATGCCAACGCGTAGGGTATAAATTTGTATACATTGTGTAAAAAAACATACAACACTGTCTATTTTTTTATACAGTAGACAGTCGGTGAGTATTAACCCCGAATCAGTCCTGCACTCACAAAATCCAAAACAAAAAACCCCGAAAACTCAGGGTGTGATGCTGTATAGACGAGGTTATCATCCCTTTTAAAATAAGTTTCCAAAATCAAATTTATATTTCACTCGGCAATTTTTCCCACTCACTTAAATACATGACATCTTGTTTTACGTTTTTCTTTTCAGGGAGTAAACATAGAAATTCTAAAGAATTACCGTCAGGATCATAAAAATAAAGATTTGCAGTAGGTGTCCAGGTTTGGACCATAGGCTCGGAAGGTTCAAGACCAAAAGCGGCCCTTGGGTTTATTCCTTTATTAAGAAGCCATTCCCTTGCATGAATGATTTCTTCATAGTTAACCTTGAATGCAAAGTGACTTGTATGGAATGCTTCTTCTGATACCTCCCAAATACCCAGCATTTGTTCCCTCTTATGTTCCTTATCAAACCAAAAGAATGCTACACGTCGTTCTTCAATAGTACGAGCATGAAATAATCCGAGTTTAGTATAAAACTCTTTTGCCACTTCTAAATTTTTCGTTTTAACATGTGTTTCATATAAAGTACCTGGAAACAAAGCATATTCCTCCTTTATATTTTCAGAAATTCTTACTATAAAGCCTATTTTAAGAAGCTAAAAATAGAAGTGATATCGTATTCTTTTCAATTTTGTAACCCTAATGCTTAACAAAAAGTTCTCGTTTTCACTCCCAATAACCACCAACTAAAAATAGATGCCCCCTGATTCACCACCCGATTCCACACCTCGCCTTATCATCCAACTCCCCCACAAACGAACTCTCACCAAAATTCAAAATAAAAAAGCCCCCGAAACATCGGAGGTATATATTTTAAGTAAACAGTCTAATTAAAACGAACTCTCAATTTATGAAATATTATACAATTTCCATAAAAGGTTTGATTACTTTCTACTATTTAACTATTCCCCTTTACGATAGTACCCATTTGCAATATATACATATAGCATTCCGAAAGGGGCAATAAGCGGGCTAAGCATATAAAGCATTAAAATCTTAAATGCCTTCCACATCAACATAAATAGCAATGGTAAAATAATAAAATGGCCACCCATAAGTGTATTTATCAAGTCATCCCAAACAATTGTTGCAAAAGGAAATAAAAGTCCAGCCAATACAATATATATTGCCAGCGAAAATGAAACTTCACTTACATATAGTAAAAACCCGGATACAGCTATTGAAATAATATATGATTTTACCAAATACTGAGTATCCACCCCATAAAACATTTTTCTGATAAATTGTATCATTTCGGAAATAGCACCTCCTAACATTCCATTTTATTCCTTATTTTAACATATAAAAGTCGCTTATTGATGTTTTAATTAGAATTTTCAGAAATAACTTTAAAGAAACAACTAAAAAACTATTGATTTTCGAAATGAATTTTTATTAAAACATTCAAGAAATTCATATGTTACGAAATAAAGAGAGAAGCTATTTTGACAAAAGGTTATTAAAATAACTTCTTATCTAACAGATTAAATTTTCATTAAAATCTAATCAAACCCTAACCGCCACCACATCCGGCACCCGCCTTACAATCTCCTTACCAATCTTTATACTAGCCGTTGCCGCTGGAGACGGAGCGTTGCAAATATGCAGAGAATTAATGCCAGGAATAATGCAGAAGTCATCAACCATATTGCCGTTTGATAAGATGGCTTGTGCCCTTACACCTGCATGCGTTGGGACGATATCTTTTTCTGTTAGTTCTGGTATTAAGCGCTGTAAGCTTTTTAGGAATGATTGTTTACTGAATGAGCGCACCATTTCTTTTATGCCTTCTTTCATGTTTGGCATCGCCATTTTCCAGAAGCCTGTGTATGTCATTGTTTCCATGAAGTCTTTTATGTCGAAGTCTTTTTTTGTGTAGCCTTCGCGCTTGAAGCTTAATACTGCGTTTGGGCCTGCGTGTACGTCTCCGTTTATCATTCTTGTAAAATGAACACCTAGAAATGGAAATTCAGGATTTGGAACTGGGTAGATTAAATGTTTTACGAGATGACGTTTTTCTGGGACGAGTTCATAGTATTCACCGCGAAACGGAACGATTTTCATATCTGTTAATATGCCTGTCTTTTTCGCAATGCGATCGCTATGTAAGCCGGCGCAGTTAATGAGAAATTTCGTTTTAAATGTTCCTTTGCTTGTCTCAATTGTGACGGCGTCTTTCTTCTCTGTAATACGCTCTGCGGCTGTTCCTACATGTACTTCTCCGCCGCTTTCCTGAATGAGGCGAGCAAATGCATAACTGACTCCTTTATAATCAGCAATCCCGCAGGAAGGAACCCGGATTGCGCCAAGCCCTTTTACATGCGGTTCAATTTCAACTAATTCTTCTTTATCTATTTTTGCGATATGTAAATCGTTTTGTAAGCCTCTCTCATATAAGTTATGTAAAAGAGGAAGTTCTTCTTTTTCTGTTGCGACAATTACTTTTCCACACATGTCATAAGCGATGTCATGTTCTTCACAAAATTGGACCATCGCTGCATTTCCTTCTTTTGCAAACTTCGCTTTATAACTTCCTGGTTTATAGTAAATGCCAGAATGAATGACACCGCTATTATGTCCAGTTTGATGATGTGCGAGTTCCTTTTCTTTTTCAATGATTGCAATTTTCGCATGAGGGAATTTTTTCGTTAAAGCCATTCCAGTTGAAAGGCCAACAATTCCTCCGCCAATAATTATAAAGTCATACATCCTACTTCCCCCTTAATAGTATAAAAGGCAGGTCTCTTTGTAAGACCCGCCGTACATATTATTTAGAAAAACAACCACGTTGACGCATTAGTTCTCTATATAAACCTTTATTTTTTTCGAATGCCGCTCTTCCGTGCATCCAAAACAAATTATTTAAAAGAACTAAATCACCAACTGGTAATTTTAATGCATGTGTTGCTGGTGAGTTTTCAACTGAATACGATAAATCTTTTAGATAGTTTGCTTGTTCAATATTATCTGGATACGCAAACTGATCAATAAAGCAAATACACGGTGCGTTATTTACATCAAAAAATGTTTCACGATAGACGATTTCTTGCGAGTTTTTACTTGGTGGTGCTTTATACGTAACTTTAACAGATGCGAGCGAATGATTTCTAAATTTCTGAAGATCTTCCCAATCGTCTAAATGTAGTAAACGTGATTCCCCGCCTACTGCATTTTGCTCTTCAATCTTCATCATAAGAAGCCAATCTGTCGGCTCATCAACGAATGTTCCATCTGTATGAAGTGTAAATAATCGGTACGCTTGGCGAAGATAGGAATCACTACTATCCGTATCTTTCACATTAAATCTAGCATAATACGTTCCTGTCATCGCATCAAAGTTTGGCGTTCCAATTAAATGTGTTAATGCTGTCGCAAATTTCACGTAATCTGCTGGATCTACCGTTTCGCCTTGTACCCCAATCGTAAATCCGCCCGTTTCACGGTCATGAATAATGCCGCGAATGTTATCCATAAATGATTGCCCAAAGATCTTTCTCATTCCGTCAGCAAGATTAAATCGAGAATAAGGAATGTATTGTAATGACTGCTCTGAATACTCTTTTACCTCTTCAAAAAATTGCTTAAGCAACTGCTGATTTAATACGATATGATATAAACGTTTATGCTCTGGATGAGGAACAATTTCATACCCCTCATATTTTTTTGCAAACTTCATCTTCGCACTTTGTTCTGTAATAATCGACATTTCAATTCCTCCCTAAATGAAATATGAAGAACGTATTGACGCTTTTTACAGACAGTTATCCTTATCTTCTTTATGCTGAGATTCGGTCTTACTGCCCTAACAGCAAAAAGCCAGTCATACGTATCCACGACATAACAATCGCAGATACATACAACTGGCTCATAATTACGAGTGTTCTTTAATCTCTTAAAGTACAATAATAATAGACAGTTCATATGAAAATATGTGTAAAACAGATAGGCAAGATCGAATTTAGAGAAGGCTAATTTCTCGAATGGATCTTATTAATTAAATGATAATTCAAAATATTCTAACTGTCAATTCGTTTTTTATTATTTTCTCTACATACTTTACACATTTTACAAATCCCTTTGCTTTCTGCACATCCTCTTTTTTTCGTCTCTTGTTTTACAACCTGCACTTCATTTAACTTTTTCATATTCCTTGCCTCCTCAATATAAAAAGCCAGTCGTATCCCTTTAAAAGAAATACAACTGGCTCTTGTTTATGGTAGTAAAGTGAAACTTTGATCAGTGGGGACGTAGTTCATCCCCACTGATCATTAGTTTCACTAATCGGACATTTACGGGCAGTTAATCTCCAGCTATGTTTATGAGCTGGAGGTCTTACTGCGCGTTAATGTCGGGTAAACTAGACAGTTTTTATGGTGTTGTTTCCTCGTACTCACCTTGTGGCTGTTCATCATTTAAATAACTTACATATTGGCGGTGCAAATCTTTTACTGCACTAACTATCGCATTTTGCGCTTTTCCTTGATAATGATCCGTAATATCTTGAACGATTTCTTCGATACCGTCTCGTAAACTATGTCCTCTCAAAATTTGAGCGACGAAGTCTCTACCGTGTTCTGTCGCAAGCGTACATGATGCTTCAATAATGACATGATATTTATGATCTGCCTCAATTGTAATTGTTAATGTTTCATACATACTGCGAACAGCCATCCCTTTCGGAAGTCTCGAATGTCCCGCCATAAAAAATGTCCCTTTACGCATATTTCATCCTCCGTTACTATGTTTTTTAGTATTTATACTTGATCTACGTAGACTGTCTTGATTCTCGTGTAAAATTCTTTCGCCGCTTTTCCTTGTTCACGCGGTCCAGCACTAGAGTTTTTCATTCCGCCAAACGGAACTTGCGGTTCTGCTCCTGCAGTTTCTGAATTCACATGAACCATTCCAACTTCCATATCATCAATGAACCTTTGCGATAAACTTAAATTGTTCGTACAAATCGATGCACTTAGTCCATATTCTGTATCATTCGCTAAAGAAACTGCTTCTTCATAACTATTCACTTTAAATAAACATATAACTGGTCCGAAAATCTCTTCTTTTGCAATACGTGCATCCCCGTCTACATTTTCAAAAATAGTCGGTAACACGTAACAACCATTCTGTAATTCTATTTCGTTCGGTACACTGCCTCCATACAGTAAAGAAGCCTCTCCTTTTCCTACTTCAATCATCGATAAAACAGATTGCTGTTGTCCCTTTGAAACGCACGGGCCCATAAATGTATTTGGATCTAACGGATTTCCAACTGTAAGAGCTACCGTACGCTGCAACAGTCGATCCTTAAACGCTTCATAAATACCCTCTTCGACTATTACTCTACTTGTTGCGGTACATTTTTGCCCGGTTGACATAAACGCACCTTTTATCGCAATCGTTACCGCCTTCTCAATATCGGCATCCTTTAATACAACTAACGGATTTTTCCCACCCATTTCTAATTGAACCTTTTTCCTCGTTTCAACGGCTGCTTTTTGAATGATGTTTCCAACGTGATTAGAACCAGTAAAAGACACCGCCTGTATATCTGGATTTCCCGTTAATTCTGCTCCAACTTCAGATCCTTTTCCGAATACGCAATTGATAACTCCAGCTGGAATACCAGCCTCATGAAAAGCATTTACAAGATGGTACACCGATTTTGGCGTCACTTCCGCCGGCTTAATGACAATCGTATTTCCGTATATAAGTGCCGGCGCCATTTTCCACGCTGGAATGGCAATTGGGAAATTCCATGGCGTAATTAATCCCACCGAACCTACAGCTACACGTTTACTGTAAAGCATTGTACTTTCATTAGTAGACGGGATAATCTCTCCGATTGGTTGATTTGCTTCTCCTGCATAATATTCAAGAATGCTAATCGCCCGCTTCGTCTCTCCTATTCCTTCTGCAATCGTCTTTCCTTCTTCATTCGTTACATCCTGACCGATTTCATTTACCTTTTCTTTTAAAATAGCTGCCGCTTTCCATAAATAACTCGCTCTCTCTTGAAACGATAACTTTTGCCATGTATGAAAAGCTTCTTTCGCTGATGCGATTGCGACCCTCGTATCTTCTACTGAACTAAACGGAAATTCACCTAATACTTCCCCGTTATGCGGATTATAGTTTTTTACATATGCATTCGTGGAAGGTTCTTTCCATTCACCGTTTATATAATTGAAATACTTCATTCCCCTGCCCCCGCCGTTTTTATTTTGATAGTTTTGCAATTGCTGCTTCTAAAATAGTAAGTCCTTCTTCAAGCTGTTCATCCGTTATAACGAGAGGTGGTAAGAAGCGAAGTACGTTACTATAAATACCTGCGCTTATCGTAATAACCCCTTTACTATGCGTTTCTTTCATAATCGCTTTCACTTCTTCTGACGCTGGCTCTTTCGTCCCTTTATCTTTTACAAGCTCAATGGCAGTCATAGCGCCAAGGCCTCTCACATCACCAACTATTTCGTATTTCTCTTTCCAGCTATGAAACACTGTCATCATACGCTCGCCAATTTCTACAGCACGATTTACTAAATTTTCTTCTTCAATTACATCTAAAACAGCTAATGCAGCCGCGCAAGCAGCCGGACTTCCTGAGAAAGTACCACCTAATTGACCTGGTCCAGGTGCATCCATCAAATCTGCTCTTCCTGTTACTGCGCTAAGCGGCATACCAGCAGCAATTGATTTTGAAAAAGTCATTAAATCAGGAGCTACGCCGAAATGATCCATTGCAAATAAACTTCCCGTACGAGCAAAACCAGTTTGAATTTCATCTGCAATCATAATGATTCCATACTTATCACAAATATTTCGAACACCTTGTATGAACGTAGTCGTCGGAACGATAAACCCGCCTTCTCCTTGAAGCGGTTCCAAAATAATCGCAGCGATAGTATCACTTGCTACTTCCTCTAACATAAAGCGTTCGAAATATGCTAAAATTTGCGCGTCTACTTCTTCTTGCGTCAATCCTTCGTCAGCGCGGTAATAGTACGGATATGGTAATTTGTATACTTCTGATGCAAACGGACCAAATCCATGTTTATATGGTTTCACCTTACTTGTCAGTGACATCGTTAACAGTGTACGCCCGTGATATGCACGCTCAAATGAAACAATCGCACTTCTTCCAGTAGCTTTTCTAGCAATCTTCACCGCATTTTCTATCGCTTCCGCACCGCTATTAGCAAACATCGTTTTTTTCTTACAATCACCTGGCGTTAACTCATTCAGTCTTTCCGCCAGTGTAATATAACTTTCATAAGGTGCTACGTGAAAACAACTATGAATAGAAGATTCTACTTGATCTTGAATTGCCTTTACTACTTTCGGGTGACAATGCCCGACATTTTGCATACCAATTCCGCCTGCAAAATCGATTAATTCATTGCCATCTACATCCGTAATAATTGCGCCTTTTGCTGACTGCACATACAACTCTGTAATATTGTAAGGCCCTTCTGGCACCGCATTCTTTCTTCTTTCATGTAATATGCTAGATTTTGTAGTTGTAATATCCTTCTTCTCTTTCAACATAGTATATACCCCTTTTCTTATTCTTTTTCTAGGCTAATTTCCGAATCTTTTATCATCGTAAACTCATTCAACTTTTGCTTATCTATTTTTCTAACCCTTAAAAAGTAACTGATGATTACTAGGATCGTAGCTAGTAATGTCATGTAAAACTGCATTCGCATATCTGCTATAAACGCTTGTGAAACAAATATCGTAATAATCATCAAAAGCGTTGCATATGTGAGATAAGGGAATAACCACATCTTCACTTTCAGCTTCCCAGCCCCTTCGAGTTCCCTTTCTCGTCTTAACTTGACATGTGAAACGGCAACGAACATATACATCAGCATCGTTACCCCGCCCGAACTATTCGCTAAAAATGCAAACAGTTTATCAGGAGATATAAATTTCAACATCGCGCAAATAAATGCAAATACGATACTCGCATAAATTGCGATAACCGGCGTCCCTCTACTATTTAATTTTGAAAAAGCAGAAGGAGCATCACCTTTTTTTGCAAGTGAAAATAACATACGCGAACTCGTATAAATCCCTGAGTTCATAACAGAAAGTAGTGATAAAAATACAACACCATTCATAATTTCTGCGGCTGCAGGTACTCCTGCCATATTAAATAAACTTGCATACGGAAGTTTTAATAATTCCTTATCCGTCCACGGAATAAACAGAACTAAAATCGTTACTGATCCGACGAAGAAAAGCATAAGACGCCATACTACACTATTAATAGCTCGTATAACATTCTTCTCTGGATTTTCCGATTCTCCGGCTGCAATCGCTGCAACTTCACTCCCTGATAACGAGAATGAAATAAACACAACGCTCAGTAAAACAGGAACAATTCCGTTCGGGAAGAAACCGCCGTGTTCTGTAATAATAGAAAGAGTCGGTCTATCTACCCCTGGAACGAGACCAAAGAACATCGAAATTCCTAAAATTAAAAACGCAACAATCGCCACCACTTTAATAAACGCTAACCAATATTCAAACTCACCGTACAATTTTACTGAATACACATTCGTCATCGTCATTAATAGAACCATACATAAACTCGCGATCCATGCTGGAATCGAAGGAAACCAATTATTGATCATTACGCCTAAAAGCACCGCTTCAATTGCGATAATAATGACCCAGTTAAACCAATATAACCATCCGATCGTATACCCGGCCCACGGTCCAATTGCTTTGTTCGCATACGTTGCGAAAGAACCACTATCAGGATTTTCCGCTGCCATCTCTCCTAACATCCGCATCACGAGCACAACCATTAAAGCACCAATAATGTAGGACAAAATCGCTGCCGGCCCCGACGATTGAATAATCGTTCCACTTCCTACAAACAAACCGCCCCCGATAACCCCGCCAATTGAAATCATTGTTATATGCCGTGTTTTTAAATCTTTCTGTAACTCCTTTTTCTCTTTAGCCAAACAATTCACCAGCCCCTCCATTAGCATGAACGTGCGCCACACCCCATTGATAACGCTTTCTTTAAATCCTCTCCTATTTTAAGTAAAAAATAAAAAGAGCCAGAAAAACAACGCATACAACCGCATTGAATTTTACTGCCCCTATCCTTATGGCTCGTCCTCCTGCTAAGGAAGTTCAAGTGGAAAGAAGTTCCGCTATTTTCTTTTCAAAACATATACCCGGGCTTGCAGAGAGGCTAATCACTGTCATCCGATAATAAGTTAATCATAATACAAGTAGACAGAATATTCAATAATCACTTTCGCAAATTTCATGAATAATAAAGAAAATTCTCTCCCCCCACCACATATACTGTTCAAAAGCAAAAGGAAGTGATCCAATGTACTACGGAACAAAAGGTTGGTACGTAGCTGAACTAAAGAAATTAGGCGTGCGCTATCATGAAGGACGCAAACTAGAAAGTTACCGCGGACACGTCTTGCGTAATTTACTCATTGCACAACAAGAGAAATTAAAAGAACAGTAACATTCTAATGTAACGATATCGGCGATTCTCGGAATATATCAGCGATTTTTTAAATTTATCAGCGCTTCAACACAATATATCGGCGGTTTTTTAAATTTATCTATCTACACTACCAACCAATCACACATCAATACAAAGCAAAAAAGGTCACCCAAACGGGTGACCTTCTTTTCTTATTCACAAACAAGAATTTGTCTAGTAAATGATCCTTTTCTTGTGATACAGTGATCTGTAATTTCAAATCCTGCTTCATGGATCATATCGTCCATTGTTTCCATCGTGACAACGACTACTTTTTTAGCGATGCGACGCGCGCTTGAAAGAATCGAGAATTGATCTTCTGGTGTTGCGTGCGTAAATAAGTCATATGGCATATCGATAATTGCAACGTCGTAGTTCTCAGTAATCTCCTCGATTGGGCCTTTTGTTACTGTTCCTTCAAACCCAAAATGCGCGATGTTTTTTCTCGTTCCAAGAACCACGAGTGGATTTATATCTCTACCAACGATATTTATCCCCATAGAAAGTGCTTCTACTACTACTGTTCCAATGCCGCAGCACGGGTCAATCGCTCTTACTCCCTCTGGATTAGGCACCGCAATATTTGCAACTGATCTCGCAACACGTGTGCTAAGAGAAGTCGAATAGCTATGTGGTTTTTTTATGTGATGATACCAAACTGGTTCGCTTTCTACATAGTGTCCGAAGTACCAGCGTCCTCCAAGAGGAACAATCCCGAATACACGCTCTGGATTACGAACGTCTGCTTCTCCTTCAATATGCATGCCAAGGTCTCGTTCAATGAGACGTCTTTCCCCATATTCAATTTTATTTTCTCCAACCAGGTCATTGATTTTAACGAAGATAACTTTAAACGACGCCCCCGCCAAATCAATTTGTTCCACTTGTTTTAGAATACTTTCTAAGTCGTCTCCTTCATACATAACCTCAACGCGCTCTTTCATAAACGCACTTCTACTCGGATCAATTTTGACATTACTTTTCAGAATATTAACGTGAGACTCCATTCCAAAGAACGAGCGCATTTCCAAGTAACATAAAGCACGCTCCTCCTCGCGAAATGCATACGTATATATACATGCAGGTGTTTTACTATGATTATTCAATCTATGATCATCCTCTATCGTTTAAAATTGTTATGATTACAATTGCTACAATACTTTTTCGTATAAAATTAAATGATATCACATGCCGGAAATAAAGAGAAACGTTAATAAATAAAAGAGACTGCCTTTTGGCAATCTCTTTTTATTTATTAACGGAAAGAAGATACGCTATTACCTTTTGCTTCGTAATAATCTAAAATACCTTGATAAATCGCTTCCGCTGCAGCTTGTCTCTGTTTTGGTGTAGCAATTTTATCTGCATCACTTTTATTATCTACAAATGCTAATTCTGTTAATACAGCTGGCATTGTATTTTCTCTAGTTACGTATAAGTCCTGATGTTTCACACCACGATCTTTTGTTCCAAGTGCTGCTACAAGACGGTCTTGAATTTTTTGTGCTAATAACTTACTGTCTTCTACATGCGGATTCGTTACTTTTGCTCTTGCTGACTGATAATATAATGTTTCTGTACCTTGTCCATTTTTCTCTGCAGAACCATTAGCGTGAATACTTACAAAAATATCTCCATTATGTTCCTGAGCAAACTCTACTCGTTTTTTCAATGAATCTGTTGAGTTTACTCCTGGACGTGTATTATCTGTACGAGTAAACATAACAGTAAATGGTGCCTTTTGCTCAAAGATTTTCTTTAATCGTAATGATACATCTAATACAGTTTCACTTTCTTTCTCATAATAACCAACATTACCTGAGTCAATTCCACCGTGACCTGGATCAATAATAATTGCTTTACCTTCTAAGAAGTTCTCTTGTTTTACTGGATTTAATTGATTTTTATCAACCCACTGGAAACCAGCGCCTACGCGGATACGAATCCAGCTGCCACTCTCTTCCATAACCGTTACTGTTTGTGCATCATATGTACCTAGCACTTTAGAACTATGTGAAGCTGTTTCATAAGTAGTAAATCCTTCATTAATCGTTTCTGTTTTTTCTTTTAGAGGTGTCCACTTCTCACCTTTACTTGTTACAATTTTCAACCAGCCGTCCGCTCTTTGTTCTGTCACTTCAACCATTTGTGGCTTATGCTGAACGTCAGTAATACCAGATGATAATGATGGTTGATGATATGTAATAAAGTTTCTGTTCATATACATTCTTTTTGATGTATTTGTTTTATTTTCATCAGCCTTTGCAATGAACTGAGCTGCTTCTGCACGAGTTACAGTTCCTTCAGGATTCCAGCCATTTCCCGTACCATTAGAAATCTCTAAGGCTACTAAAATATTAGCTTGTTTCTTACCCCAATGAGGTTCCAAATCTTTAAACTGTGTTGGAAGTTCTCCAATAATTTTCTTATCTAATGAGTATGCTTGTACTAACATAGATGCCATAGATGCACGGTTAATTTGGCTTGATGGATTGAATTTACCAGTACCATCCCCATTAATTACACCTGCTTTTTCCACTGCAGCAATGTAAGGGGCTGCCCAATGGTTTTGTGCATCTTTAAAAGATGGCTTTGCTTTTGGATCAACTGGTAAACCAAGAACGACTGCTAAAATTTTTGCAGCTGATCCTCTATCTACTGCTTCAGATGGAGAAAACGTTCCATCTGGCTTTCCATCAAGCGCTTTTTTTCCTACTAAATAATCAACTGATTCTTGCGCCCATGTAGGAACATCCGAAAACTTCTTCGCTGCTGCGAAACTACTTACTGGAGACGATAATAAACTTGCGGCTAAAATACCTGCCGCGACTGCACGATACTTCATAAAAAATAATACTCCTCTCGACAATCATCTTTTTAATAACGCGTAATCTTAATATATAAATTTCGACAAATCCGAACAAAAAAAATTAGTGCGCCTCTATCATTTTATAATACTCGAATTATGTAGTAAACCTACTTTCTTAATATTGTAAAATAAATTACAATTAATTTACTTTTTATTAAATAAAGTCGATTTCTCTGCAAACAAAAATAGGCTACTAGAAGTAGCCTATTTCTTTTCTTATTCTGCAATCATCTCTGATAATACATATGCATAAACAAGTGCTTCTGTATGTGCAATCGAACTTTCATGTGTACGCTCAAATGCATGAGAAGAATCAATACCCGCTCCAATTAATGCATGTTTCACATCAAATCCAGCGTGAATCGCAGCTGATGCGTCCGATCCATAGTACGGATAAATATCTACTTTATATTCAATATTGTTCGTTTTCGCAAGCTCTACTAAATGTTTACGTAGTGCATAATGATACGGACCACTAGAGTCTTTTGCACAAATAGATACTGTATACTCGTTAGATGCTTGTCCATCACCTAACGCCCCCATATCAACCGCTAAATATTCAACCGTTTCTTCTGGAATATTAGAGTTACCACCGTATCCAATCTCTTCATTGTTAGAAATTAAGAAATGAGTTGTATATGGTAATGTTACGTTTTCATCTTGTAATCTCTTAATTAATTTTAATAGAATCGCAACACTTACTTTGTCATCTAAATGACGTGATTTTATGTATCCACTCTCTGTAATTTGAACGCGTGGATCAAATGAAACGAAGTCTCCTACTTCAATTCCTAATTCACGTACTTCATCAGCTGAAAATACGCGCTCATCAATACGAACCTCAATATTTTTCTCATCGCGTTTCGCTTCACCTGCATCTTTATATACATGTACAGATGTTTGGTGCATTAAAATCGTTCCTGTATACGTCTTGCCACTTGATGTTTCAATTTCGCAATATTCCCCTTCTACAGAGTTCCAGCGAAATCCGCCAATCATAGAAAGACTCAGACGACCGTCAGGCTTAATTTCTTTTACCATCGCACCTAACGTATCAACGTGTGCTGTTAATAAACGGTGCTGTGCATCATTTTTCCCTTTTACTGTTAAAATAAGAGCCCCTTTATTGTTACGCTTCGTTTCTACATTCCACTCACTTACATAGTTTTCAATAAAACGAATAATTTTCTCTGTATTTCCAGACGGACTTGGAATAGAGACAAGCTCCTTAATCAATTCCATCGTTTCTTTCGCATGATGTGCCATTGTCGTTTCCTCCTCATTTTTTCTATTATTTAGTATACCGAATTTACTATAAATCCTCTACTCATATAGCTTAATTTTCTAAATTATAGTAAAATTCACTTTAGTATACAAAAGGAGTTATAAAATATGAATATATCCAAAAAACATGCACACATTGTACTCACTTGGTTTTTAGCATCATTATTTTGTTTACAAGTTTCTTATGCAGTTCATACTACTACTTCTATTACAATTGGCTGGGTATTAACAGCTATCTTCTTCATTATTAGTTTATTTGCAACAAAAAAGCATAGCGTTAATGCGTAACGCTATGCTTTCCCTATAAAACTATTCTTCTGAAACATCTAATAAATAAATGCCTCTTTCAAACCCGCCACGCTCTATTTCTTTTTGCTTACGAAGACGTTCTATGTCTTCAATTGTTGCACCTTCTGCACGCGCTAATGAAATGATCACTTCCAGTGCATCCGCAAGAGAATCAAGCGCATGTTCACGCTCTTTCATAGAAGCAAATTCACGAATTTCTTCTGTTCCAATTTTCGCTAAAGCTTGTATGTATGCTTGTCCTGTTAATTTTTGTGCTGTATATGTTTTTCCAGACATTAAAATCTTCTCTGGAACACGGTCTCTTACTAACTTGTTATATGCTGACATCATTCATCCTCCTATGTTTAATAGCATCCGAGCTCTGCTGTATAGAAAAACCATTTCTTCGTCACGCATGCACTAATCATATCAATTCCTGATCCTTTTGCTCTTACGTGCGGAAAGAAATAGTGCTCTGATCCTTCTTCTTCCTTACCATATAAAGTTTGGTACTCAGCTGGAATTGCTTCTTTTTTCACAACTTTTTCTTTCGTCACCCCGCCAGAAAACGCAACGCTTGGATGTCCTTCAAAAAACAAAGCAGCTCGCACCGCCATAGATGGTGTACTATGCAAAGCATAATATGCTATTACAATCATGCTGATAACACCGATAATTTTTTTCATATATTACTCCTTAAAAAAAAGTGCTAACACAATTATACTAAAATGTGTTAGCACTTTCTCCCCTTTACCCTAAATTAACCGGCAGTAAAACTACCACTACACTTTATTCCCCTTTAAATGCCGGCAAACGTTTTTCTAAAAATGCGGCAATGCCTTCTTTATGATCAGCTGTTTGTCTCATCGCATATTGACCGCGTTTTTCAAGCTGCAATGTTTGTTCTAAATTGGAGCGATTTACTTCACATAAAATTTGCTTCGTTTGAATCATTGCTTTAATTGGCTTTTGTGACCATTCACTAATTTTTTGCTTCACAGCCGTTTGGAAGTCCTCGCCAATTACTTCATCAATTAAACCGATATCCAGCGCTTCTGTTGCTGATAATTTCTTTCCTTCCCAAATAATTTGCTTCGTCATATTTTCACCAACGCGCTTTTGAAGGAAGAAATGGCCGCCTCCATCTGGAATTAAAGCGATTCCAATAAAGTTCATCGCAATAATCGATGATATATCTGCCATCACATAGTCAGCTGTTAGCGCAATACTTAATCCAAGACCAGCAGTTGGTCCATGAATAGCACTAATAACAAGCTTCGGCATCGTATATAAAGTCACGACAACTTCAGAAATAGTATTCATAATACCATCAAACTTGCTTTCATCATTACTTGAAAGCATCGATTTAATATCTCCACCCGCAGAAAAACCACGGCCGTTCCCGCATAACACAACAATATGCGCCGAACTCTCCGCTACTTCTTTCAGTTTTTGTAATAGCTCTTTTAACGTTGGCTCATCTAATACATTTAACACCTCTGGGCGATTGACCATAACCGTTGCAACGCGCCCTTCATACTTCACAACAACAGATTCTGTTTTACTTGTTACTTCCATTATATATACCCCTCTTTTCCACATAAAGATTATACTTATATAATTATAGAAAGGAGGTGAAAAACCCTTCTTTTTTCTTAATTTTCTGTCTAATAATCTCGTAATTTGTATATAACCTTGTATAAAACATACAATTTCGTTGAAAAATATAGAAATTAAAGTCGTTTTATCCCCTCTCTTCATCTATTTACCATTACAATGAAATGGTGTATTCTTAAGTCTGATATAAAAATTAAATATAGAAATTCATTCCCCTTCCTATTAATAGAGGGGTGCTGAAATAAAGGAATGAAGAAATGGAGGAACATATGGTTACTAAGTTAAAACAGACGGATAACTACTTCCCGCATTTCCTACTGCTATTCATCGTGTTTCAACCAATTTTAGATTTATTAACGTCTTTTTCAATCTATGTATTGCACATGAGCGCAACAGTCGGAATCGTAGTCCGTTTCGCCTTTATGCTTCTTGCATTAGGTTATCTACTTCTTCATCATAAACAACAAGGTGCGAGAAAATATATTCTTTATTTATGTCTCTTTGGCATCGTACTCGCAATCGGCCTTGTGAATAATTTAATGGTCAAATCTCCAGTTTCATTTGGAGAAGAAGTGAAATTTATTTTGAAAAGTGTATATCCAATTGTACTACTGTTTGGATATATTATCGCACTGAAAGAACTAAAGAATAACGAATTTGCGTTTCATAAAATCATTACGTATTTCTTATATGCAACGTTAATTTTAAGTATTTCAATCATCGTGGCAATGTCAACTGGTACAGATTTCCCAAGCTATCCGAACTCAAAGATCGGTTCAAGAGGATGGTTCTTTGCTGGTAATGATTTAAGTTCCATTTTCGCAATTATGTTCCCAATCGTTGTTTTATACTCGGTACATAAAACAACTTCTTTCTCAAAAGTGTATTACTGGATTCCAACTGTACTTGCGATGTATGCAAGCATTATGATCGGAACGAAAGTAGGCTATGGTGCCATCGTTATTACACTTGGCATCGCTCTTTTCTTCTTATTCATTGAATATATGATGCATCGTAAAAAAGAAGGAAAAGGATTTACATATCTTGTAAACACAGTTGTTGCTGCTGTCGTATTAGGTGGTTTATTCGTCCTTACACCGCAAACCCCTATCGCAAAAAACATGAGCATCCACTTACAAATATATGAATACAAAAAATCAGTACAAGACGAAAAGGATCGAAAAGAAGGAAAAGAAGTTAAAGAAGAAGAACATAAGCAGGGTGAACTAACAGACTCTGAAATGAAAAGTTTAATTTACAGTGATCGTGACAAGTTTTTAAAAGTATACAAACAATACTATAAAGAAGCACCACTATCTCAAAAACTCTTTGGAATGGGCTACGCTGGTAACTATACAACGAAAATGAAGTTAGTCGAAATGGATTTCCACGACCTATTCTTCGCATTCGGCATTGTCGGCTTCCTTATGTATTTACTGCCGCTACTTTATTTCGGTATTAAAATATTCATTCGCTTGATCACAAACTTCAAGAAACTATTTAGCGTAAAACATATGCTACTAGCTAGCACACTCGTCCTATCGCTCGGTATCGGCTTTATGTCTGGACACGTATTAACAGCACCAGCCGTTAGTATTTTCTTTGTTGTGATACTTGCTTACTTAATTGTTGATTTAGAAATAGAATAAGAAAGAAGCAGCATCCATTTGGATGCTGCTTCTTTCTATTCCAATCCTTTACCGCCTCTAGCATTCAAAGTACTAATTCTTTCTGCTCCAGTAATCATTGGTTTTGCTCGCTTTATTAAATTTTGTGTAGACTCTAATGTTAAAGATGCTTTATGTGCTTCTTCATTACTCCATACTTCAAAAACGTATACAGCATTCGGCTCGTCATCAGAAGTACTTACAATATACAACTCACAACTATGAAGTGAGTTCATCGATTCCGCCGCCTCTAGCAAAATATTCGTTAATTCTTCCCGGTTACTTTCTTCCACAATAAACTTACCATACAATCCGAATTTACTCATTCTTCTCCTCCCTAATTATGCCATTTCTCTTATCTCAAAATTAATAATTCCCATAAATCACTCAAATACCTTCTTTTTCATTAAAAAAACACTTAATAGCACACCTTTCTTACGTATAAAATTAGAAACCATTTATATAGAATAATCATTTTAATCGATTTATTAACATGCTAAAATATTAAAGGCACTATTATATAAAAGAATATATAATAGATATGTCGGTTTTTTTGTACGAAATGTATTTCGAAAAAGTGAGGAGAGTCCTTTGGTATTTAGTAGTTCGATTTTCTTATTTATCTTTTTACCTCTCGTATTATTTCTCTATTTTATAGTGCGTGCAGAGCTACGTAATTTCGTATTACTTGCATTTAGTTTAATTTTCTATGCATGGGGCGAACCGCGTTTCGTTCTTTTAATGCTCTTTTCAATCGTATTAAACTACTGCTTTGGCCTACTCGTGCATCATTATGATAAACGAAAAAATATGAAAGTCACATTTTTAATTATGGCTGTGGTCGGAAATATTTTATTACTTTCTTATTTTAAGTATATTTCATTTTTCACAGACATTTTAAACAATGTATTGCACTTATCTATTCATGTGGAACCTATCCCACTACCAATTGGAATTTCATTTTATACATTCCAAGCGATGTCCTATGTCATTGATATATACCGTAAAGATGGGGATGTTCAAAAAAATCCACTTAACTTAGCGCTATATATCTCTATTTTCCCTCAGCTTATTGCCGGACCAATTGTTCGTTACAATATTGTCGCTGAGCAAATTAAAACGCGCATCCATTCTTTTGAACGATTCACAGAAGGTATTCAAATTTTCGTTCTCGGACTAGCAAAAAAGATATTAATCGCCAACCAAGTTGGATTTGTCGCTGATAAAATCTTCGCCTTACCACCATCTGAAATAAGTGTTGGAACGGCATGGATCGGTATTATCGCCTATACCCTACAAATTTATTTCGATTTCTCAGGGTATTCTGATATGGCAATCGGACTTGGAAAAATGTTCGGATTTGATTTCCCGAAAAACTTCAACTATCCGTACATCTCTAAATCTATTTCAGAGTTTTGGAGAAGATGGCATATTACACTCGGCTCTTGGTTCCGCGATTACATATATATCCCTCTCGGCGGAAACCGCGTTTCAAAACTAGCGAATTATCGTAACCTTTTCATCGTATGGGGGTTAACAGGTTTATGGCACGGGGCGAGCTGGACATTTATCGCCTGGGGCTTATATTACGGCTTTATTATTTCAATTGAAAAAGCTGGATTCGAAAAAATATTAAACAAACTATGGAAGCCGCTGCAACATGCATACGTATTAGTAATTGTTATGATCGGTTGGGTCTTCTTCCGAGCTGACAACTTCGCTTACTCGTTCCAATATTTAAAAGCGATGTTCGGCATAGGTGGGCAATCTTTCATCGATGACAATACAATGTTATACGTACATGAATACATCATCGTATTTATCATCGCCTTTATCGCAGCGACACCAATTTTAAAACGAATTAAAAACATACTAGAACTTGCACCAAAAACGTATATGTTCACAATGCAATTTATACGTCCTATATTATTACTAACATTATTTATGATTTCGGTTATGTACTTGATTAACTCAACATATAATCCATTTATTTATTTCAGGTTTTAACTGATGTAGGAAGGAAAAGTTATTATGAAAAAATTGGGGAACCTCATCCTGTTTATTGGTTTTCTCACCATTATCTTTTCATTTGGCATATTATCGTTACTCAAAACAGACCGAGACATTTCACCAGTTGAAAATCGGCCGCTCGCTCAAAAACCAGCACTTACGAAAGAAGCTCTCCTAACTGGTAGCTTCTTTAAAGATTTTGAAACATACACAAATGATCAACTAATCGGACGAGATGAGCTTATTAAAAACTATACGGTTGCTCAAATTAATATGGGCAAATCTCTCATTAACGACATTATTTTAACTGATGATAAATGGCTCCTAAAAAACCCGGCGTGGACAAAAAAATATAATGAAATTGACCAATCCATGCCTGCTATAAATGACTTATCTCAGTTTTCAAAAGAACAAAACGTTGAGTTTTACTTTGCTTTACCACCGTCAAAAACGAATGCATTATCATTTAAATTACCTTCTCATATTCACACATATGCAGAGGAAAATTTAAATTATTTTCTAAAGAAACTTCCAGCAGACGTAAAGCCAATAAAACTTATGGAACACTTGAAACAGAACTATACAAACGAAGAAATACAGGACATGTATTTCAAAACAGATCACCATTGGAATATGGACGGTGCCTTCTTAGGCTACCAATATATAATGAACACAATCGGGCAACAATCTTCTATATATAAAGGAAAAGAAATAAAAAAAGAAGACTACACTCGTACATGTGCGCAAAATAAACATTTAGTTGGAAGCTTCAACAACCAGCTATACCAACTCATTGATGCCAATGGTGAAAAATTGTGCTACTACACACCGAAAGACGGTTTCAACTTCACAAGCGTAAATGCAAAAGATGTGAAAGGTACTGTTCATCAAAACTTAGATGACATATACGGCGTAGAAAAACAAAAAGATACAACATCATACGCAGGTTATTACACGGATGACTATCCAGAAATCGTCATCGAAAATAACAATGCACCAAATGAAGTACGCGCCTTAGTCCTAAAAGACTCATTCGCAAACGCAATCGTGCCACACTTAGCACAAAGCTTTAAACATACATCTATCCTCGACCTGCGTCACTATCACGAAAAAGATGTATATCAATACATTAAAGACAACAATATTAACATGGTATTGTTCGTGTATAGTGATTCGAATTTGAGTGGGGATATGTTTAAATTTAAGAAATAAAGAGAAGCCTCTTGTATTTTTACAAGAGGCTTCTTTCTATTAAAAAATCAGTGGGGATGAATCCCCACTGATTTTTCACTTTATCTATAATCAACTTATAGATTTGGGTTGTTAAGAACGTTCACGTGTACAGCTTGTGAACCGATTTCGCTTGTTAGAACATCTTTCTCGCCTAATACTTTGAATACTAATGTACCTTTGTCAGTGTACTTAGTAGTTAAAGTATTGTAAATGTCTGACTTGAAGTTTGGAAGTACAGAATCACTTGTTTGAGATACTGTTACATAACCAAGCTCTTGATCAGATAAGTCGAAGTGTGCATTACCATTTGTATCAAGGTAAAGTTTACCTTGTTCGTCACCAGATTTTACAACGCGTACTTTATGTTGTGTATCTTTCGTTAAGTTAATACCTTTTACGATATCATCAAGGTTACTCTTCTCAATCTCTAATACAGTACCGATGTTGATTTTCTTCTCAACAAAGTTTTCTGTTTGAACTGGTTTGAAGTTTACAGATTTAATAGCGATTTTCTCTTGAACGATTTCAACTGTCGCTTTACCAGCAGTTGCACCATTTTTCGTTAAGTGGATATCAACTTTACCTGGTTTTAAACCTTTAACAACAACTTTATTTCCAACAATGTCAGCTGTAGCTACTGCTGGATTTTTAGATTCAACTACATAACCTTCTAAGTTTTCAGGATCAGAATATACGCGATCTGAAGTGTACTTAGATAATTGATATGCAACTGTGTTAGAAACATTTAGGTCAAGTTTTGTATCAGGTGATTGGCCATATTGACCTACTTTAGATACAAGTTCGAAGTTTTTAAATGCAACGTTACCTTCTGTTACGTTCACATATAATGAACCTAGAGTTTCGCCGTTAGCATTTTGGAAGTGAACTGTTCCTTCGCCCACTTCATTACCTGTAACACCAATTGTTTTTGTACCGATTGAACCAGAGTCAGTCGTTACTACATCTAATCCACCTTCTGCAACTACACCTGTTTTCGGAAGAACTTCTTTAATTGCAGCTGTGTTAGCACCAAATGGATCGCCATATTGGTCAGTTGTTACGAATGTAACCGGTAATGTTTTATTTTGAACAACTTGTAATTTATCTGGATTAGCTTTTACTGATTTTAAAGTACGAGAATCAGTCGTTACTTTGAATTTAACATCTTTTGTAACTTCGCCTACTTTAATAGTAAGTGTAGCTTCACCAGCAGCTTCAGCTGTAATGTAGTTGTTTACTACAGAGATAATGCCGTGATTTGAAGATTTAATGCTAATTGAGTTTGGATCAACTACTTTATCTTCTCCAGCAATTGTAGCAACTACGTTATGGATCTGTGCTTTTTCACCAACAACTAACGTTTGGCTGTTTAGTTTGAAGTCTTTTCCAGTCAATTTATTACCGTATACTACACCGTTTTTATCTGCATCTACCGCAAATACAGTATTTTTAATTGCAGAAGCTGGTGTATCAAGGTTTTTCACTGTAATAATACCAGTGTTAGAAACTGTTAGACCACCGCGTTTTGTAACTTGTACTTCTACTTTATAGTCACCGTGTGAAAGACCAACACCAAGTTTACCTGTAGCAGAAGTTGCCTCTCCATTCTCAAAGATGTATGCTGGTGAACCGTCTAAATTATTTGCTACAAATTTGACGTCATGGTCTGCTAAGTTTAAGTATTCAACATCAGCGTTACCTTTTTCGTCGTTTAATTTGAAGACAACTGCTTGACCAGCACGATCATCATCAAATGTAAGTTTTTCTACTGCTAATTTTTTCACTTCGTATACGAATTTCGTTACAAATGATTGATTTTTCACTTTTACAGTAAGATTTTTATTTGGAGCTACTTTACCACCAAGTGTTACAACTGCAGAAGTACCATCAGCACTCGCTTCGATTGCAACAGCTTTGTCTCCTTCAAGAGTTACATCATCAGCAGCAAGTTTTTCTAAACCAGTACCTGTTAATGTTAATTTCGTTGGTTCAGAAACTTTCACATCAGTTACATATGCTTGTGCATTATCTTTTTTGCCATACTTTTTATCTGCTACTGCGATAAATTTAGCTGCTTCTGCACGAGATACAGATTTATTTGGCTCCCATTTGTTTCCTCCTGTTCCTTCAGAAAGTCCAAGGTGGATTAGAATGTTAGCTTTTTCTTCACCCCAATGATCTAATAAATCTTCAAATTTTGTAACTAACTCGCCGTTAACTTTATCTTTTAAATTATAAGCACCTACTATCATAGAAGCGAAAGAAGCACGGTCAATCTTTTTATCTGGAGAGAAGTTTTCTTTACCATCACCTCTAACAACACCCGCTTTTTCAACAGCTGCAATGTATTTAGAAGCCCAATGATTTTTAGCATCTTTGAAAGATGGTTGTGCACCCTCTTCAACTTTTAAACCTAATGTAATTGCCATAACTTTCGCAGCAGAAGCACGATCAATCTCTTCAGCTGGAGCGTATGTACCATCTGGCTTACCTTCGATTGCACCTTTATCTACTAAGTAATTGATAGAATCTAATCCCCAATGACCAGCTGGAACGTCTGGGAACGATTTACCTGCTGCTGCTACTGGAGAAACAACACCTGCTACCATTGCTGCTGTCATTGTACCTGCGATTACTTTTTTGTAAGAGTTAGTCTTTGCCATTTTATAAATTTCCTCCTTCAGGAATATGCTACTAGTTTCATATCATATTAAATTTGAAAACTAGCTAGATAGAAAAGCCATAAAACAATAAAAACATAAACAAAAATACTATAATGAAAAGTAGTTCACATAAAAAAATGATATAAACCGGAAGATGTAAATATAAGGTTTAAATACCATTTTCTGAAACAAGTTCATCATACTATACAAAACTGTTCGTTATCAAGAACTTTCTCAAAAGAAGATTCGACACATTCTGATAATTCAGTCTTTTAATTGTATTATTAGGATATCAATAATACTTACATATAGAAATGAATAAACTGTTTTCCTATAAACCACTCTCACTGCGCTTCGTATATTTTTCATATCGAATACACAATTGGAATTATAGCACATATTTCCACTTCATCACTTTAATATTTTTTACAATAAATACAATTTTCAGACTTTATTCGACTGAAACTATTGCATTTCGACATTATATTCTTCTTTTCGAATGATTTTTTAACAAAAAAAGGATTAAATTTACAAATATTTTACATATTCATGAGGTGTTCTTCTATTTTCGAAAACGCTTTCTATTTGTTTCTCAATAGCATAAACTATTAATTTGTAAAATATGATCTATTTTGCAAAGAGCATTATATAAGAATTTTAATATAAAAAAAGAGTCCACATGTTGTGGACTCTTTTCATTGAAATAAATTTCAATTAGCGAGTTGCTGTTACTGATTTGAAAGCAGCAAGTGCATTTCCTGCTTTGTCAGTAGTCTTGAACTCATATTTAGCATTATTTTCTAGTTCTTTAGCTTTTACTGTTACTGTACCAGTTGCTAAGTTAACATCTGCTGGAGCTGTTACTTTAAGAACTACAGTTTCTGCTTTTTCGTCAGCTTTTGCTACAGTTAATGCTACACCGTTTAAATCAACTGTGAAGTCATTTGTATCAATGTTTACAGCTTCAGAGAATGTTAAAGTGATTTCTTTAGCATCAACTTTTGTAATTTTAGCTGATTTGAATTCAGGAGCTTTTGTATCTACAACATTTACTAATAAGTTTGTTGTACCCATTTTTACTCCGTCTTTATTTGCAACGTTAGCTACTGTGAATTTCACTGTTTCTGTTTTTTCGAAAGTGAATGTTTCTGGTAATTCAATTGTTACTGATTTTCCATCAGCATTAACAACGATTAAAGTACCTTCTGGTAATTTAGCACCAGCTAAAGTGTAGTTGTTTACATTAGAAGCTGAATCAGCGCCTTGGCCACCTTTTACTTCTTTATCAAATGTTACTGTAAACTTAGTTTTGCTATCTGCAACACGCTCAACTTTAGTTGCTTTTGGTGCTACTTCATCTTTTTTACCTTCATCTTTTTTCTCTACAACTTTTACTTCTTTAGTAAATGCTGCAGATTCATTACCAGCTGAATCTTTTACAAATCCTTTTGTAGCAGCAACTTTATAGTTACCTTTTTCTGTGAATGTTAATTTGATAGCTTTTTTATTATTCTCAACTGCATCTACAGTTACATCTTTAGTTACATCTTTACTTGTATCTAAGTTAATTACGCGAAGTTTTCCTTCTTGCGCAGTTACTTCTTTATCGAAAGTAAGTGTTG
Organism: Bacillus sp. SH7-1; assembly: GCF_008042405.1. Lineage (NCBI taxonomy): Bacteria > Bacillati > Bacillota > Bacilli > Caryophanales > Bacillaceae > Bacillus > Bacillus sp. SH7-1. The sequence continues at coordinate 14,014 of NZ_QNUD01000014.1, read as the reverse complement.
CTGCTTTATTTTCATCAGCTTCAACTTTTACGAAGTTAGGAGCTACAACATCTTTTGTAACTTTTACTTCTTTAGTTACTTTAGTACCTACATTGTTAGCTGCATCTTTGTAACCAACAAATTCAACTGTAAGGTTTGCAGCTGTTTCTTTATCTGTAAGAGCTCCTGGTACTGTAACAAGTGCTTTTGTAGTATCTTGATCAAGTGCAATTGTAGCATCTTTTACTACTTTATCACCTTTTTTAACTACTACTTTACCTTCTGCAGAAAGTTCTTCTGAGAATGTAACTTCTAATGTAGCTACGCCTTCAGCAAGTTCTTTCACTTTAATTTCTTTAACTTCTGGAGCTGTAACATCTTTTTCTACTTTGTAAGTAGCTTTACCTTCGTACATTTCCATTGTGTTACCAACTAAATCTTTAGCACCAGTTACGATTACGTTAAATGCTTCACCGTTTTTAACTACAGATGCAACATCAGCTTTTGTTAATGTAACTGTATTATCTTCAGGTGTAGCTGTGAATTCCTTACCGTTAATAACAACAGTAACTGCATCTTTGCTTAATTTTTCACTGAATACAACTTTAACATTTCCGTCTGGAGTAGATACTGTAGATACAGTTGGAGCTACTTCATCGTTAAAGAAGATTACTTCTAATGCTTTTGGAATGTCTTTTCCATCTACAGATTTAACATCTTTAACATGTGCAACATAAGCTTGTTTATTTACAAGTGCATTTTTTAATGTAATAGTTGCTGATTTTTTATCTTTGCTTAACTCAACTTTTTCAATATCAAGTTCTTTTGAACCTTCTACAACTGCAATGTTTGCAGCAGTTACATCTTTAACTTCAGTACCGAATTTAACTTCGATCTCTTTAGCGTTGATTGCTTTAATAGACTCAACTTTAGCTTCTGCTTTTTGTCCGAACTGCATGTCAGTCTTAGCAATGAATTTAGCAGCTTCTGCACGAGTTACAGCTTTATCTGGCTCCCAACCATTACCAGTACCATTAGTGATATCTAAAGCAACTAAGATGTTAGCAGCGTCTTTACCCCAGTGTTTTTCTAAATCAGAGAATTTAGTTTCTAATTCTCCGCTTACTTTACCATCTAATTTGTATGCTTTTACGATCATTGTTGCCATAGAAGCACGATTAATTTGGTTGTTTGGATTAAACTTACCAGTTTCATCCCCTTGAATGATGCCAGCTTTTTCAACAGCTGCGATATATTTAGCAGCCCATGAATCTTGAGCATCTTTGAAAGTTGGTTTTGCACCTTCTTTAACTTCTAAACCTAATGTAATTGCCATGATTTTTGCAGCAGAAGCACGGTCAATTGCTTCAGTTGGAGCGAATGTTCCGTCTGGTTTACCTTCGATTGCTTTTTTTGCTACTAAATAATCAATGTACTCTGCACTCCAAGAACCAGGTTGAACGTCTGGGAATGATTTTCCTGCTGCTGCTACTGGAGAAACAACACCTGCTACCATTGCTGCTGTCATTGTACCAGCGATTACTTTTTTGTAAGAGTTAGTCTTTGCCATTTTATATATTTCCTCCTTAGGAATGTAATACTAGTTCCATAATGTTTTAAATAGATATTCTATTTATTTTTGAAACTAGTAGATATAAATGTGGTTAAAGTATTCTTTATACAGAATAATAGAATATCCCGTATTACAGAATCATAAAGAAATCATACACCCTTTTCATCCAATTTAAAACCTTAAATTCGACAAAAAAGTGAATTTTCACAATTCTAAACGGTCGTTTTATCGACTTTCATTTCAAAAGACTCAGATTATATAATCAGAATATTTTAAATAAATAGGAAAACGCGTCAGAATTACATTTTTAACAATCTTCTTATAACCATTTACAACTATAACAGAAAAACCTTTCCAATTTCAATATTTAACTATGAAGATATTACGACATTAATCGACACTATATTTTTCTATAATTCGACATTTTTATTACGATCAGATTTTTCGAAATTACCATACCTATTTTCTTATAATTTACTAAATAAAACGCTAAATCCTAACATTACCTATATATTAATGTTAGGATTTTTAAACATACATCTTCTCTCTCAAAATTCTTTTTTTATGAGCATAATTTTACAACCACTTGCGTAATTCGACATTTTTCTACAAATATATTTTTTCTTTCGACATTTTCTTTTTTTCAAAAATAAAAAAGAGGATGTCCTCTTAAATTAAGATTCCATTCCTCTTTTTTTAAACTTTTTTGAATTCAAGTCACTTATGATGTATCGAGATGCTGTTGAAATTTGCTCTCGCAATTCTTCTACTCTTTGTTCCAACGTTTCTTGTACATATTCTTTTTGTTCTAGTTGCTTCGTTGCCACATTATACAAAGTTTCAGCTGTCCAGTCACCATCTACGTTTCCGATGATCGGCTGATTGACTTGTTGTAAAAATGAATCGATCTTTGGATCATATGAAATACCAACCATAGGGATATTAGCAACCGCAGATAGTATGAGCGCATGAAGTCTCATACCTATTAGAAGCGAACATTCCGACAAAATTGCAATTTTCTCATGAATATCCAGCTTATACGGAAGCATATGAGCTTCTTCTCCCATTAAATTAATAATATCGCGTGATGCATTTTGATCAAACGGTCCATGCATTGGTACGAATAAAATATGGTATCCATCACGCTTAAATTTTTTCAGCGTATCTGCTAGCTTCTTCATATAATCTTCTTTCGCATCCCAATACCTCACACTAACTGCAATTACTTTCCCTTGAATCGAATGTTTTTGCAGCCACTCCGATTTCATTCCTTCTGGTTGACATGCCAATACTGGATCTGGAACTAGTTCGATATCTTTCTTAATACCAATTTCTTTTAAATACAAAAATGAATCTTCATCACGAACTGATATATATTCCGCTTTTGATACTTGCCATTTCACTAATAAACGATTTTGTCTTTTCGTAATTGGGCCGATTCCTTGCGCATAAATATAATACGGCTTCTTCAAAAAACGAGCAATCCGCATAATACCTGTATAGTACAAAATACTTTTAATACTCGTTTTATCTTGAAGGAGACTTCCCCCTCCACTAATTAAGCCATTACTTCTCTTTATTTCCTTATAAATCGCTCTTATATCCCAGCGATTTACTGCCTCTACACCGTACATTTTTTTTGTATAGTCGGGGTCATTCGAAAGTACAACAAGCTCAAGAGTAGGATCCTCTTCATGTAGCGCTTTAATAATTGATTGCAAAATTGCCTCGTCCCCAACATTATAAAAACCATAATATCCTGATAAAACTAACCGCACTCTTAATCTCCTCCAACATTTCGCAATCAACTTTTTGTCATTCAACAAATTGCTATCAACTCTTTAACAAGAAAAGTTGGATAACTTTAAATTGATTTCTTTCACAAACATATAAATAGCCATACTCATTTATGAACAAATTTACTTACGTAAAAATGGAATTTGCTTTTTTGATATCCAGTTCAACTTTAATGCGCATATGCCATATATGAATAAGGCCACACAAAATGCTAAACCACTATATATTATTGCAATAAGTCTAGAATCTACCACATTTATGAAAGTAGATGTGAAATACAATCCTATACCTACTATACTAGATACTCCAATGACAGCAAAAAATCTCCTCACTCGAATCGAATAAGCCAATTCTTTTCGAATGTATATATAATTTACGATACAAATCATGATATATATGATAAGTGTACTATAAGCCGCACCAGTTATGCCAAATTGACTTACGAGTACTATATTTAATATGACTTTTACAAAACTCGCTCCAACAACTATCCACGCCGCTTGCTTAGAACGGTTAATTCCTTGCAAAATTCCTATTGATAATACCATAAGTGATGTGAAATACGAACTACCAATTAAAATAGCTAACATTCCGCTCCCTTTAGCATCTGTAAACAATCCAACATTTAACGGGATTGCAAGTGCCATGAACCAGATTGTTATCGGTGTTGTTAAAACATGAGCAAGCTCATTTGTTCGTTCAATTGTTTGTTTTGCTAACGCCATATCTTTCTTTGTTAATGCAGCAGTTAACAATGGGATTAACGGAAATACCATCGCACTTGCAAACACGACAATTAATTGTGTAAACGCAAAGCCACGACTATATATACCAAATTGTTCTTGAATCATTGTAGTGGATCCGTGTAGCATATGTGGAATCGTTACAGAATCAACTAAATTTAACACCGGCATCGATAATGCTCCAATTGCAATTGGAATCGAAACCCGAAGTATTTTTTTTGCATTATCTTTAAAATCTTGCAGTGAATATGTATTACTTTTATAACGATATATACTTTTTACATACTTCAATCTCAAATAGATAAGTGACGTAATTACCCCAAGGCAAGAACCAATCATTGCACCGCCTGTTACAACATCACTCGCTTTATTCCAATATACAAATAAGAATGCAATTGCTAACATAAAGAAAACACGAATGAACTGCTCAATTACTTGTGACACCCCGGTAGGAATCATATCTCCGAAACCTTGGAAATACCCTCTATATACCGCCATATATGGTGCGATTAATAAAGCAAACGAAGTAACAATTAATGGGAGTCTCGTATCTTGTCCACCAAGCATATTTGCAAACATACTTGATCCAATCATAATAACCGAAAATCCAAGCACTCCAAATATTACTCCAATAATAGATGCTGATGTAAATAATTTAGCAATCCCATCTTTATCATTCTTCTCATGAAGTTCAGCGATTAACTGTGATATAGCTAGCGGTACTCCCGCTACTGATAAAGTTAAAGCTATCATATATACAGGAAAAACAAGGCGGAAGATCCCAAGCACTTCATCTCCTGCTATATTTTGTAATGGGATTTGAAAAAAACTTCCCAACACTTTCGATAAAAACGTTGTAATCGTTAAAATCGCAGCGCCTTTCACAAACTTATTATTCATTTTCTAGCTCTTTTCTTTCAATATATAATTTCCATACATACTACATCATAAAACGAGATAGCTATATTCTTCTCTTTTTTGAAAAATTTCACTTTATCTCATTTAGCTATCATACCAAATTTCTTATATATTGAATACTCTCTTTCTTTCTAGGTTTTAAATATAGTATGTGCAATAACTTCTTATTTCTATCCAGTTTTTTCTTCAATTTACTACTTCTACTTATTCAGTATAAACATGTGCTATAATGTAGCTATTGTCAGTAAGAGGAGTGTTTACAACATGCTGAATTCGGTAAAAAAGCTGTTAGGAGATTCTCAAAAGAGAAAACTAAAAAAATATGAACAACTTGTTCAAGACATTAATAATCTAGAAGAAAAACTATCTGATTTATCTGATGAAGAATTACGTAATAAAACGATCACATTTAAAAACATGCTACATGATGGAAAAACAGTGGATGATATAAAAGTAGAGGCGTTCGCTGTTGTACGTGAAGCGGCAAAACGTGTACTTGGATTACGTCACTACGATGTGCAGTTAATTGGTGGTCTTGTACTATTAGAAGGTAATATTGCAGAGATGCCAACTGGCGAAGGGAAAACATTAGTTTCTTCTCTTCCAACATACGTACGTGCGCTTGAAGGAAAAGGCGTTCACGTTATTACTGTAAATGACTATTTAGCAAAACGAGATAAAGAATTGATTGGCCAAGTTCATGAATTTCTAGGTTTAAAGGTTGGATTGAATATTCCTCAAATCGATCCTGCCGAAAAGAAACTTGCTTACGAAGCTGATATTACATATGGTATTGGAACAGAATTTGGCTTTGACTATCTACGCGATAATATGGCTACTTCAAAAAATGAGCAGGTACAACGTCCCTATCATTTTGCTATTATCGATGAGATTGACAGCGTTTTAATTGATGAAGCGAAGACGCCTCTTATTATCGCTGGTAAGAAATCAAGCAGCTCTGATTTACACTATTTATGTGCCAAAGTTATTAAATCATTCCAGGATACCCTTCATTACACGTACGATGCAGAATCGAAATCTGCTAGTTTTACAGAAGACGGTATTACAAAAATAGAAGATTTATTCGATATCGAGAACCTATATGATTTAGAGCATCAAACTTTATATCATTATATGATTCAAGCATTACGAGCTCATGTCGCTTTCCAATGTGACGTTGACTATATTGTACATGATGAAAAAATTCTACTTGTAGATATTTTCACGGGCCGTGTTATGGATGGTCGCTCTTTAAGTGACGGTTTACACCAAGCTCTTGAAGCAAAAGAAGGTCTAGAAATCACCGAAGAAAACCAAACACAGGCGTCCATTACAATTCAAAACTTCTTCCGTATGTATCCAGCATTATCTGGTATGACAGGTACAGCAAAAACGGAAGAAAAAGAATTTAACCGAGTGTATAACATGGAAGTTATGCCGATTCCGACAAACCGTCCTATCATTCGTGAAGACAAAAATGACGTCGTGTACGTAACAGCTGATGCTAAATATAAAGCTGTACGTGAAGATGTTCTAAAACACAATAAACAAGGACGCCCGATTTTAATTGGAACGATGTCTATTTTACAATCAGAAACCGTTGCTCGTTACTTAGATGAAGCAAATATTACATATCAATTATTAAATGCGAAAAGCGCAGAGCAAGAGGCCGATTTAATCGCAACTGCTGGACGAAAAGGACAAATTACAATTGCAACGAATATGGCCGGACGAGGTACTGATATTTTACTAGGTGAGGGTGTTCATGAAATTGGCGGATTACATGTAATTGGGACAGAACGCCATGAATCAAGACGCGTTGACAATCAGCTAAAAGGTCGTGCTGGTCGCCAAGGTGACCCAGGTAGCTCTCAATTCTTCCTTTCTTTAGAAGATGAAATGTTACGACGTTTCGCACAGGAAGAAGTCGAGAAATTAACTAAATCACTGAAAACAGATGAAACAGGACTTATTCTAACTTCAAAAGTGCATGACTTCGTGAACCGTACACAATTAATTTGTGAAGGTAGCCACTTCTCAATGCGTGAGTACAATTTAAAGTTAGATGATGTAATAAATGACCAACGTAACGTTATTTATAAATTACGTAATAACTTGTTGCAAGAAGATACAAATATGATTGAAATTATTATTCCAATGATTGATCATGCTGTAGAAGCCATTTCTAATCAATATCTTTTAGAAGGTATGCTTCCGGAAGAATGGGATTTTGCTCGTTTAACAGCAAATATAAACGAAATTTTACCAGTAGAAAATATACCATCACTATCAGCGAATAATGTACATTCACCGGAAGATTTACAATCCGTTTTGAAAGAAACATTATCTCTTTATAAAGAGCGCGTAAATGAGCTAAATAGCAATACTGATTTACAACAGTCGCTACGATATGTTGCCCTTCATTTCCTAGATCAGAACTGGGTTAATCATTTAGATGCAATGACCCACTTAAAAGAAGGCATCGGGCTAAGACAATATCAACAAGAAGACCCTACTCGTCTTTATCAAAAAGAAGGTTTAGATATCTTTTTATACACATATGGTAATTTCGAAAAAGAAATGTGCCGCTATGTTGCAAGACATTTAGGTGTTCCTGAAAACGTACAATAACGAGGTGAAAGATTATGTTATCATTCCTAAAAAAAGCTAAGAAAAACGGAAAAGATACGACTGTCTCTAGTAATCAATTATTCGGACAAGAAGATACAAATACTGAAAATAAAACTGTAAAACCAACACTTTACTTCCACCCTAGCTGGGGTGCAGTAGCACAAGAACAAAAATATATTTATCAATTTTTACATAAAGAACTACCACGTTTACAAGAATATCAAATTTCTTTATCTGGAATTGAGATTGAAAAGCGTGATAATGGTTATGACGTAGCTGTATTTATTCGCAGCACTGTTCCGAAACCAATTTCTTTCGAAGAGGTTACATTAATTCTTCTAAATAAAGAGAAGAAACTATGCGCACGCAAAACATTTAACCTTTCTGCATTAGGAGATATTCCTGCAAATGTAAATATGCCATTTATTTTTACATTTGAGCAAGAGTCAATTACAGATGCTGCATTATCGCAAACAGATTGGGAATTAGCGTTTGAACTTGAAAGCAAGCATGGATTAGATTTAGATCCATCTTGGGAAGCTCAGTTACCTGAAGCAAGCAAAGACGCTTTACGTAATTTCGTAGACAATTTAACACCTCCAAGCGAAGGTGAAATTAACTTCCTAGGCCTGCAAGCTGCAAGAAAAGAAAACGGTGATTTACATACAACGCTTCTTATTCGTAACGGTTGTAAAGACAACATTCAACTAGAGCAACTTCCTCTTCATATTGAGGATGCCACGGGTGCAGTTGTTGTTAAAGGCGCTTTCACATTACCTAACCTTGAAATTAAAACAAACACTACAAAACCATGGTCATTTGTCTTCCCTGCTTCATCTATATTAAAAGAAGATATGGACCTATCTTCTTGGAAAGCACTTGTACCACAAGACTAATCATAAAGAGAGGCTGCTTCCAAAGCTGCCTCTCTTCGTCTTTTTTCATACAAAAAAGCCTGTTCAAAAAGATGGTCATCATATCTCTTCGGACAGGCTTTTTCTTTATGTAAAATTTATTTCGTTACTAATAAACGTTCAATATGATATTCAGCTTCTAATTTGCACATTTCATCTGCATGCTTCACTTTATTTCTCGTTAATTGCTCTACTTGCTCTTCGCTCGGTTTTTCATTAATAAACTCATTAATTTTTTCATTTACTTTCATTGCTAACGCTTGATGGAAATCTGGATGTCCTTTCAACTCGTCATCAACTTTATTGATCCAAGTTGATTTTGTGTATAAATACTGTTTCCACTGTTCAACAAATTGTTGCATATCAAACTTTTCTTCGTTCCATTCAATTTCTTTCATATACTTCTCAAAAGAAACAACAATTGAGCGTGTAATCCCAATCTTCACTCCGTGTGGTAACTGTTTGTACATCAATTATTCCCTCCAGCTTAAAGCTCTTCCTTCTGAAAAAAAAGGAATCTCAAAATTCATATACATTATTATAATATCACATACCTAATCTAAAATGTTACTATACTGCTAAGATTAATAAATGTCAATAATCATAAAAAATTGCGATATACAGATATTAAGTGCAATAAAAAAACACCCTCATACGAGGGCATTTCCTTACATAACATCAGCTTCTACAAACTGTAATTTATCTTTCTGCTCATTACTCGCCATCGTTACTAACGTTTTTTCAATATGAGTAGGCACTTGTTCTAGTGTCACACTCACTCCTGACTTATCCGACTGCTCAATAAAATTCAATAACGCCATAGCTCCGGATACATCCATATAGCGCGCATCTTTCATACGTAAAACAATCGGTGACTTCACATCTTGTAAAGTAGTAAAAATACGGTCTACTGATAGGAAGGAGAGCGGTCCTTGAATCGTATACGTCGCTTCCTTTTCTTTTACAATAGAAGCTTTACGTTCTTTACATTTCACCATGTATATAATGAACGACAGAATAATACCGAAAGCAACAGCGATCATTAAATCAAACTTCACTGTGACAACCATCGTTACGAGCATAACTATGACATCACCTTTTGGTGCTACATGCATTTTCTTCATGCTTTCCCAATCAAACATTCCAATACCCGTTAAAATTAAAATACCTGATAATACAGCAAGCGGAATGTATTGCACGACTGATCCAAGTCCCATAATGAAAATAAATAATATAACACTATGCATACTTGCTGAAAGCACCGTTTTACCGCCACTTCTTATATTTACGATAGATCGTACAGTCGCACCTGCCCCTGCTAATCCGCCAAACAATCCGCTCATCATATTACCGATACCTTGTCCGACCAGTTCTTTATTACTTTTATGACGTGTACCCGTCACATTATCCATTACGACCGATGTTAACAACGAGTCAATCGATCCTAATAAAGCAATACTAAGCGCTGGTAAAATAAGTTCTGCTATGCCTGCTCCACTTAAAGATGGAATATGAAGCGTCGGCATCGCTTCTGGAATCGTTCCAATCTTTTCAATCACCTTATTTAATGACAGGTTTCCGATAATCGGTAACTTCACTGTAAGTCCTTCTAACGCAGAAGAAAATAAAGGAAGCATAGCTGTCACACCAACTAATGCAACTAAACTAGATGGAATTGCCTTAATCCATTTTCCAGAAACAACCATTACAATAATCGTTAATACTACAAGTAGAAAACTATTTTGCACATGCTTCATTTCACCTAAAATAATAATTAATGCGATTCCGTTCATAAATCCTGAAACGACAGGATACGGAATGTACCGCACGTAAGACCCAAGCTTACATACACCGAATAAAATTTGAAACAGTCCCGCCATCATAAAGGCTATAAAACTCGCCTCTAATCCGTGCGTCGCAATAACCCCTGTTGCAATAACCGTAATCGGCCCAGTTGGCCCCGTAACCTGCCCAGGTGTACCACCAAATAACGCCGCAAATAAACCTGCAAAAATCGCACCATACAATCCGACTAATGCTCCCTCAGACGTTCCCGTTGCGGCAATACCAAATGCAATGGCAAGTGGCAACGCAACAATCGCAACAGTAAAACCTGCTAAACATTCCTTTGCTATTTTTTGAAACATATAATAACCACCTTCATATAAAGTCCATTTTCCATTGTACACCTAAAAAGATACATTCGTTAGTCCACTTTTTACAGTATCGTGACGTAAACGCATTCAATTATAAGCTCACGCCGCATCTTTGGAAACGATTATAACTATGGTATAATGAACAAATTAAATCTTTTATTATATATTTGGAGGCACTATGCTAACTTTTGAAGAAAAATTATCGATTATTGAATCTTTCCCTGAATTAGAAAGAAAGAACGTATCATTAAAACGTGTGAACTTTCACTTTGAAGAAAGTCGTTTAGATAAAAAGAACGTTGTTTATCATTTACATCCAAACGGAAACGGATTTGTATATGCAAATGGTATTAAAGGTTATAAAACGGATGATAAAGGTATGATTAACATCCGCGAGTTTTCAGCAGAAGAGTTACGTTCAGTAATTGAGCAATCAATTGAACTATTGTCACAAGAAGAAATCGTAGTTCCTGCAGAACCTGCAAAAGAAGAAGAATGGCATAACGAAGATGGTCATATCCTTACTCTTATCTCAGAGGATGATATGTGGAACGTGTACGCTGGTGTAAATTTAGACGGTACATTCAACTCTTATCCAGAAGCTGCGGAATACCTTGATGAAGAAGGTTTTTCACGTAAATAATACGATTCAATGAGGCTGTCCCATTTTTAGGGACGGTCTCTCTTATTAAGTAAGTAGGCTTTTTGGATCGTCCTCCTAAATGTATAGCATCAAAACTTCTTATTCTCACTATCCCCTATAAAAATTTGGATTTGACAACTATATGTCTCTGCATTGAAGACATCACTAACTAACTCCACTTCAATAAAACTCTCCACTTCTATATTATTTTCTTTTATATATTTAATCATAGTATTTCTACGTTCCTCTTCATTCTCTTTACTATACGCTAACGTTATATATTTCCCGCTCGGTAACACTTTTATATTTTGCATCTCTTCCATATGTACATCATCTCGTACTTTATTAAAAACATACTTCGGTTCTACATTCCAATTTTCATTTACATTGTAGAGAATTCCCATCTCCATTTCCATTTTCTCTTCATAATTTTGTACGATTTTCTCTAAATCGGAATAATACAGTAACTCCTGTAAACTCCCTACTTCTTTACAAGGCGCAACAACGACATAACGCTTTTCAAAAAATCCAATAGAGATTTCATCATTCTTTAATATTTCCTGCGAACTCCTTACTTTCGCATGTAAGTCATCAATCGTTTCCATTACCTCTTTCATTTTCTTTATATGATCTTCCGCTTCTTCTCTCTTCACTTGTAAAAATCGCAGTAATTTATCCGTATTACATTCCTTAAAGATCTCTTGCAGTTCTACTATACTTGTGTTCAGCTCTCTACAGCTTTTTATAATATCAATGTGAATAAATTGATCTATCGAATAATATCTATACCCCGTTGATTCATCAATATGCTTTGGAATAAGAATCCCCATCTTATGATAGTATCTTAGCGCTTTTATCGTAATATCCTTTATTTTTGCAACTTCTCCAATAGAAAATAACTTTTTCATTTGCATCTCTTCCTTTATATTTTTTTGCATACAACCATTGACTCTCCCCTTAGAGGAGACCTTACTATTTATAATAAGTCATTTACATTAATAAAGGGAGTATACAATTATGAGCACAGTAACATATAGAAGTCTTGTTAAGGAAGACTATGAGCCTATAAAACATTTAATCGGTGAAGCATTTGGATTTAATGAATTTATTACAGATAAAAATTTTTTAAACTCAGTATTAAACTTTTATTTACACAGTTGTATTTTAGGCAGTTCCTTCAGTAAAGTAGCTGAAAAGGATAATAAAGTGATCGGTGTCATTTTAGGCGATTCTGAAAAAGATAAAAAACGTTTAAAGAGATTTCATAACACCGTTAGCTTTGCCTATAACACGCTGAAACTATTCCTAACGAATAAAGAGAATAAGGAATTCTTAAAAGCATTTATAAAAGTAAAAAAAACATATAAAGAACTCATACAAGGAAAAGAAGATCAATTTCAAGGCTGTATACAATTATTTATCGTTTCTGAAGAATCGAGAGGTCTTGGTGTTGGAAAATATTTATTAAACGATTTGTTCCAATACATGAAAAAAGAAGAGGTAACATCTTTATATTTATATACAGATAACGCATGCAACTATGCATTTTATGACAGACAAAACTTCCAGCGTATACAAGAAAAAGCAGTTAATTTTGGACCAAAAGAAGATTTCAACGTGTTTTTGTACCGCTATAACTTTAACTCATAGTAATATGTGCACTTCCATGCTCTTTGCTACTTAGCAAAGAGCTATATTAAGTATGAACCAATAAAGCTTCCGCTATTATTGGTTCAAATCGATTTAAATAGAGAGAACTCACTTAAAAAGGAGCGCACAACATGGAATGGATTCATGAATTATTTCAGCAATATGGGTATTATGTAGTACTTGTCGGTTTACTTTTAGAATATATTGCGCTTCCGTTTCCAGGAGAGCCAACCTTAGCCTATGCAGGATTTTTATCACACCAAGGAGATTTGAGTCTACCCATTTTAATTGTGTTATCTTTCATTGGGACAAGTGTAGGTATGACCTTCCAATACTTTGTAGGAAATAAACTAGGCATGCCCTTCATTCAGAAGTACGGGAAATATGTATTTTTAACCCCCAAAAAAATTAATCTAACAAAAATGTGGTTCGATAAATACGGCTACTTTCTAATCTTTATCGCCTTTTTCATCCCAGGTGTCCGTCATTTCACAGGGTACTTTGCAGGAATTATCAACTTACCATTTCGCCGCTTTGCGATGACAATTTATTCAGGTGCTCTATTTTGGGTATCCTTCTTCTTAATCGGTGGTTATTGGTTAGGTGAAAATTTAGAAGAGATCTTCCAAATACTAAAGCAACACATATGGACAATTCTCTTCGGTATAATTATCATTACGCTAATCACCCGATTTCGTAAGAACATAAAGCATATGATTTTAAAAACAATACTTAATAAGTAAAGTTCTGATTAGCTACGTACGAAAATAAAAAAGCGGAGACCCGTAGTCTCCGCTTTTTTTACATGCATTTTGTTTCTGAACGAACTTTCATGTTCATTAGTTTTTCTGACGTCTAAACAATATCGCTCCGAAAAGTAATAAAAACATACCTGTCATAACAGAAGTAGCTTCTGTTGACACTCCACCTGTTTGAGGAAGAAGTTTTGATTTCTTATTATCTTCTTCACTCAATGATACTTCAGATTTATTTTGTACTTCTACTTTACT
>NZ_QNUD01000013.1:0-17224 GCF_008042405.1 Bacillus sp. SH7-1 | reverse complement strand
GAAGAAGACGAAGACGAAGACGAAGATGAAGATGAAGACGAAGATGATGATGAAGACGAAGATGAAGAAGACGACGATGGTGAAGAAGAAGACGCATAAAATAATTAGCACTAAAATACGCTTGGTTCTCCAAGCGTTTTTTGTTCTTTAACATGTACATAATAGGCAGCCTTTATATATCTTTTATATCAAATACACGTATTTATTTTTTCGATAGAAGGCTCTCTCCTCAAAAATATAAAGATCTGAATTACTAAATTTAGGAAGAGTTTGAATATCGGCAAGCATTAGTCTATCTTATTTTGTACAATACAGGGACCATACATAAAGCCGAGGTGCAATCCATATTAATCAATAATATTTGGAGTTTTCACATTTATAAGAATCGGGAAAACAAAGTCTGAATTGCGAAAACCATTGTTTATAGCCGTTTTGCATTTAAACGTTTCCTCGCTATGCGAAATCATACTTATAAATAAATGGGGAAAACATTAACGTACCATTCTTTCTCTGCCGAGTTTCCTCGATAAAAAGAAAAATGGTACGAGAAGAAAATTGTAGTTGTATCAATAATGTTTATTTCTAGTTAGTTATGTTCGAATTGTTTTGATCAAAATAAAAAAGTTAAGAATCTAAATCTTCTTGAGTAGGATCTCTCTTCTTTTATCACACATATTACGATTGAGATGTTAATATAGGACAGAATCTTAGCAACAAAGCGCTCCACCTCTTACCCCTAGGAACTACAGGAATAGCTTAATTAGTTAGAAACCGTTAAGTTTCTGTATTTAGAGGAATCCCTCAATTCAAACAGCCCATCAGATCGTTAAATGCTGGGCAGTTCAAACAATTAGAATTCTGAGAGGGCGTATTAGATTTCTAGCAGGTTGATTAGTAGATTCTGCTACTTGTTTATATACCTGATCTAGTTTTTTTGCTGTATGCTTAAATGTAAAGTTTTCTTCCACAATTTTTCTTCCGTTTTCAGCAATCCATTGTGCAAATTCTCGTTGGGATAACAAAGCCTGGACAAGTCTGGCAAACTCCATTGGATTATTATATTGTTCTACTAGGCAGCCGTTATATTCATCTGTTATAACTTCTGCATTTCCCCCACGGTTTGTTGTAATAATTGGGATTCCAGCAGCCATTGCTTCATAATGAACACGTGCCAATGGTTCGTTCCATTGTGAGCTACATATAAATATATCCCCCATTAGAAATATATTATGAATTTGATCTGCAGGAATAAATTTGGTGAAAATTACGTGCTCTTTAATTGGTCTAGCTAGTCTATATAGCCTTCTAACATATTTATTTACTCGGTTATCACTAAACCATTTACCACCAACAATTACAAGTACCGTATCTTTATGCGTTTGAATAATCTTCTTCATAGATTGAATGAGCAAGTCTGGACCTTTATTTTTGCATAATCGGCCAACAAATAGAATCACTTTTTTATCTTGGATACCATATTTTGTACGAAATGCATTTCTTATCTTTTGTCCTGTTGGTGTCCAGATGGAGGGAGATTGTTTTAAATTAACACCAGAGTAGACAATGGAAATCTTTTCTTCAGCTTGTGGAAATCTCTCAATCACAGTTTGTTTAATATAGTTACTAACAGTCACAATGGCGGTAACCATTTCAATAATAAGATTGCCTTCACAAATAGATAGTTTATGTTCAGCAAACATATCGTTATGAAGACCTAATACAAATTTACTGTGTGGAGAAGCTTGTTTATATAGAGGTATATTTTTAGGACGATTAAAGACATGTATAATATCAAAGGTATTGGTTTGGAGTGTTCTTATAACGTGCTGTTCATAATCTTTTTGAGGCAAATACACGTAATTGACATTATCTTGTGTTTTTTGATTTGGAAGATTTGGATCTGAAATGGAGAAAATAGTAAGTTCATAATCTTGACTTATATAGGGGGACACCCCATCAATCATCATTTGAATTGCTCCACCTTTAATCGCTGGAGATGGTAATTTTTCTGTACATATATATGCAATTTTCATAAACTAATCCCCTTTGTATAGTTGTTTTATATAATGATATTCTGCTTCCAGTCCGTCGGATAGAGAAACTGTTGGAGAATATTGTAGTAATGTACTGGCCTTAGATATATCCGCCCATGTCTGCTTCGGTTCTCCAGGAACTGATTTTAGAAAGTTTTTGGTTGCTGATTTCCCTGATATTTTTTCTAACATAGAAATGATGTCTAAAATGGATGCTTGTTCTTTTCCACCGATATTGATAACTTCACCTATTATATTTTTTTTTGTCTCTAAGGCGGCCACCGTTCCTCGTATACAGTCATCAATATAGGTAAAATCACGTGTTTGTGTTCCATCACCAAATATTGTGAGAGATTTATCTTCTAGCAGTTGTTTAATTAATCTATGAAATGCCATATCAGGACGCTGCCTTGGCCCATACACTGTGAAATATCTTAAAATAACAATTGGTATGTGAAAATTTTTGTGATAAACATGACATAAGTGCTCACCACTTAATTTGGTAACACCGTATGGAGATAGAGGGGTAGGTAATAAATCTTCAGAAACTGCACCAGATTTTTCACCATAAACAGAAGATGTGGATATGTGAATAAATTTATCTAATTTTATGTGTTTACAGGCTTCAAGTAACTGCTGTGTAACCATTATATTATTTGTAACATAAGGCTGAAAATCTTTTCCCCAACTTGATCTCACGCCAGGAATAGCAGCTAGATGATAAACAACATCTATATCTTGTAACAGTTTTGATAAATCTGTATTTAGAATGTCTTCTCGTATGAATTGAAAACGTGAATTCAATTCGAGAGATTGTATATTACCTGTCTTTAAAGTAGCTGGAGTAGGACCGATGAAATGATCAATTCCAACTACATGGTATGCACTATTTTTAAGTAATGCTTGACACAAATGTGAGCCAATGAAACCAGCGGCTCCTGTTACAAGTATTT
This sequence comes from Bacillus sp. SH7-1, assembly GCF_008042405.1. Lineage (NCBI taxonomy): Bacteria > Bacillati > Bacillota > Bacilli > Caryophanales > Bacillaceae > Bacillus > Bacillus sp. SH7-1. The sequence continues at coordinate 14,238 of NZ_QNUD01000013.1, read as the reverse complement.
TCATGACCGACCCACTCCAATATATTGTAATCCGTATTTTTCTATTTCATCTTTTTCAATGCAATTGCGTCCATCCACGATTGTGCATCCCTTCATAACTTGTTTGACTTGTTCCCAATTAAGTGTTTTAAATTCATTCCAGTCCGTGGCGATAATAATACAATCAGAATTTGTAATTGAAGATTCTAGGTTATCATGCTGGGTAACTTGTCTTTTTAAATGTGAAGGAAGAGAAGCTTTGGGGTCATAAGCATGCAGATCATAGCCATGAGGGATCAACTTTTCAAGAAGTATTACGGCAAGGGAGCTACGAATATCATCAGTATTTGGTTTAAAAGCAATTCCTAAAACCGTTATTTTTTTTGAAGAGGGTTCTTTTATAGCTTTTTTAATTTTTTCAACATAGAGATCTATCTGTGTGGAGTTAATGGATTGTACAGCTTGTAAAATAGGAACTGCTACGTGCCTATCATTTGCTGTATAAATGAGTGAATGTAAGTCTTTTGGGAAGCATGATCCGCCATATCCCATCCCCGCCTGAAGAAAATGAGGGTTAATTCGAAAGTCATAGCCAATTCCTTTTGCCACTTCAACAATATCAATGTTATATGCATCACAAATTCGAGAAATTTCATTTATAAAAGATATTTTGGTAGCCAAAAATACATTAGATGTATATTTAATCATCTCTGCTTCATTTAAACCTGTACAAAGGAAAGGGGCACTAATCCCTTTATATATATCCTGCATGATTTTTAACGACGTTGCGTCACCTTTTTGGATACCTATAATAGTTCTATCTGGAATGAGCATATCGTGAACAGCAGAGCCTTCGCGTAGAAATTCAGGATTGGAGACAATATTGAATAAGGTCGATGAAACTCCACGTTTAATAAGTGTCTCATATAATAGTTGATTTGTACCTGGTGGAACTGTACTTTTCGTAATAATAGTTTTATACGATGTTATAGCTGGAACTAGTAGATCAATGACGGAGTATATATATTTTAAATCCGTCTTTCCACTTGATGTAGAAGGGGTTCCTACAGCGATAAAAATAACGGGTGATTGTCGAATAGCATTATCGATATCACAACTGAATCGTAATCGGTTTCTATTTTTGTGAATAAGCTCCTTTAAATCTGGTTCATAAATGGGGCATTCTCCCTTTTGGAGAGAATGAATTTTTTCTTGATCCTTATCTACACATATAACATCATGACCTAAATCTGCTAATACTGCTGCTGATGTGATTCCCACATAACCAGAGCCTATAATACATATATCCATATGATAATCACCTCTCTAAACTTAGTACTATAGTACTAGTTGTTACAGTATATTGAGGGACAAGTTGGATTGGTGACAAATGAAAGGCCTATTCATATAAGCAATGAAAGCAATCAGAAGGTAAAAGCCTCTTTTGGAATCGTCATGCGCAGGAAAGGAGGTTACTGAATATTAATATTGTAAACACTCGAGGGAGTGAGAGATTAGTGATAAAAAAAGCAATCATTCCAGCCGCTGGTTACGGCACAAGGAGCCTTCCAATTACAAAGGTAATTCCAAAAGAAATGTTTCCAATAGGTAATAAACCTGCGATTCATTATATTGTGGAAGAGGCTGTAAATTCAGGTATTGAGCAAATATTAATTGTACTTTCTAGCAGAAAGGATTTAATAGTTGATTACTTTGATTATTCATTAGAATTGGAGGCTTTTTTAGAAAAAGAAAAAAAAGCCCATTTGTTAAAAGGGCTCGCTATTCCTAATGTTCAAATCCATTATATAAGGCAGCCATATGCGAGAGGACTTGGTGAGGCGATAAAATTAGGTGAAACATTTATTGGTAATGAACCTTTTGCTGTACTCTTGCCAGATGATATTGTAGTTTCGGATAAAGAAACTGCTTTAAATCAGTTGATTAATGTTTATAAAGAGACGAAAAATAGTGTAATAGGCATTCATACGGTACCAGATGAGTGCATAGAGAAGTATGGTATTATTGAAGGGAACATTGTAAAGGGTAATTATATGAATATTACAAATATAATAGAAAAGCCAAAAGTAAATCCTCCATCTAATCTTGCAGTAATTGGTAGATATGTTTTCACGCCTAATATTTTTCCTTTACTAAAAAACATTCAACCTGGTGTTGGGGGGGAATATCAATTAACAGATGCAATTCATTCTTTAATTATGACTAAAAAAGTATATGGAAAAATGGTTGAAGGGAAACGATTTGACATCGGACAAGAAGATGAATATATGCAGCTTCTTAATCTTATATATGGACAAAATAAAACAGGTAAAAAATAATTTTGAAAACGGATTCAACAAACGTACACTTGAGGTCAACAGGCGATTCCTGAAGAGTTGATGAAACATATATATATAAGCTAGATAATTAAATATATTTATATCGTACCTTTGAATCAGAAGAGAATACAATCGATTTTCATTAAAAAAAGAAAAGAAATTATATGGCTGCAAAGTTCTTTTTCAAAAAGCCTTGCGGTCTTTTCATGTTTTAAAGACCCGTGTTATCGCAGGGGAACAAAATACAACCTAACCGATTGTAATTGCAAAAAGAAAAAAGATATCCGTAGGCATCTCAATCAGATAAGTAAAATATCTAGATAACATTAAGGAACAGATCATTGTTTTATTAAGAAACGAGGTCTTACCGAAATTATTGCTAACCAAATATACATTCATACTCACAATCGATAGAAAACGCCATTATATGTATTTCCTTACGACAAAAAATGAATTGTGAACTCTCAGTCATCCAAGATTTTGGTTCGTTAATTCGTTAGAATTAAAGCTTTCAACTTTAGTCAAGGGAGTGTCAATCCAGATTATTTATTACTTTTTGAAAGATTCAGGTACTTTTCTAAAAAGTTCGTGATACTGAGTCTTAATCTTCATAAAACAGCATCTCCATACAAAGGATACCTTTAACTATTCTTCCATCCCAATTAAGCTACTTCACTTCTCCGCCAAAAGAAACTATTATGTATTTTTTCACATTCTATTGTAACAAGCATATATTATATAGAAGACATTCCTTTCTAACGAAACTCATAAGGCCCTTTTTTGGGGCTTTTTTTATTGTATGAATTTTTAATCAAGTATATAACTAAAACTACAGTTAAATATTACCAAATATTTTATGGTTAATTGATGTTCATTTGTCTATTTAAGCTAAATATAACAAATTTGGTTTTATAACGTGGGAATTTTATTTAAAAAAAGATAATAAGTATATGCATTCAATACCTCATGTTTTACTTGTTTTATATATTAATTGTTTTATATGTTTTATATGTTTATATGTTTTAAGAGCAGGAAATGTCTTGATATATAAGGGATTATAACTCCTAATTATAACAAAAGTGGTTCTAAAGATAACAAACTTGGTTTTAATCATAACAAAAATGGTTTTAAAGGTAACAAATTTGGTTGCTTAACTCTAACAAAGATGGTTTTAAAGGTAACGAATTTGGTTTTAATCATAACAAAAATGGTTTTAAAGGTAACAAATTTGGTTGCTTAATTCTAAAAAAGATAGTTTTAAAGGTAACAAATTTGGTTGCCTAACTCTAGCAAAAATAGTTCTGAAGGTAACAAATTTGGTTGCTTAACTCTAGCAAAAATAGTTCTAAAGATAATAGTTTTAACTATAACAAAAATGGTTCTAAAAATAACAAATTTGATTTTAAGCATAATAAAACAGTTCTAAAGATAACAAATTTGGTTATACACCTTATAAATGTAAAAAATTTCAAAACAATATTGCTATTCAAATGATTTTCGGAATACTTTTATATAGAACAAAGGGCTTTTTAACTGTAACATAGATGATTGAATTTTCCGAATTAACAAAAATAATTTGTAACAAAGGGAGTATATTTGTTATAGTTAGTAGAACAGTAGAGGTAAGAAAGAAGGGACGTATGTAGGTATGTCTGATAGCAAAGATTTGCAGATTAAAGAAAATAATATTGTTTCAAAATCAAATACTTTAATTGAAGCAAATTCACGTTTGAATTTAGTAGAACAAAAAATATTACTTTGTTTGGCTAGTAATATTGAACCTAATGATTGGGATTTTAAAACCTACACATTCTCGATTAAACATTTTCATGATCTGCTTGGTCTAAATGGATCTACTAAATATTCGGAGTTAAGTAAAATTACTAAAGAATTATTATCAAAAGTAATTGAAATTCGTACTGGGGAACAGCTGATACAGGTATCTTGGCTGTCTTCAGCAATTTACAACAGAAATAAAGGAACAATTGATATGCGTTTCGACCCATTATTAAAGCCATTTCTACTAGAATTAAGCAACAAGTTTACAAGCTATAGATTAGCTAATGTTATTAAATTGAAAAGTACATACGCTATACGTATTTATGAACTACTAAAACAATATGAAGATTTAAAGGAACGTACAATTAGTCTTGAAAATTTAAGGTATTATTTAGATGCAATGGATATATACCCTAACTATGCAAATTTTAAGCAACGTGTGTTAAAACCTTCTCAAAAAGAATTGGATCAAAAAACAGATATTTCTTTTGAATTTGAAGAAATTAAATTAGGCAGGAAAGTACAAAAAATCAAATTTATTATCTGTAGCCAAAAAAAGAAAGATAACAATTTAGTTCATTTTGAAAAGAATTTAGATAAATTTCAACAGCCCAATACATTTGAACAAAAAATTAAAAGATTTGAAGAACGCTGTAAAGAAAAAGTATTTCCTAAAGTGTTAAAAAAATGGGAAGCTCATAAAGAAATTGTTTTAGAAATAATTGAGGATATAAGATTTCGTTCAGATATTAGTTCTCCAATAGGTTATGTAGAATTCACTCTAAATTCCCGGTTAAAAGAACTGTCTGATAAGGAAATAACAAACAAAAGTAGTCAAAGTGAGAAGAATTCTCATAATGATACAGTATTAGAGATTGATAACATTATAAATTTAGTTATCAGTAAATATTCAACAGTTACAGGTGCTGTAGCTACATTTTTAGTTAAAGACACAGCAATTGAAGAATTAGTAAGAGTAGTTACATTAGAAGAAGCTGAAGCCATTTGGATAGAACATGAAACGTTTGTCATGGATAGAATTTATGAATACATTAAAAAGAATATAAGAAAGAAAAAATACTAGATTTAAAATAAAGTTGGATCATGTTGTTTATCTGAATTTGTATGAATATGTAGGAACTGTCCACTTAATAAAATCATACTTATGCTAAATTTCCTTCCCATTCTATGGTTGCATCCACCTACACTTGGATGAACAGGCGAAGATACATTAGGAAGTTAAATTTTTATATGAACATGCACCTTTTAAAAATAAAGAGAAGTGTGGAACAGTTCCTTCGTTAACAATGATTTTTGAATATGAGTTAAAAGAAGGGGGGATACCTTGTCTTTCCGATAATCTAGATGGAAATTAAACCGATGTTAAATGGATACCTTTAGACGAATTGCAAATGGTGAAAATGATTTGAATTTTCTAGAAAGAGAAATGATATTTCGATGCGTGAAAGCATCAGGAAGGAATGAGAAAAATGCATTCTTTATTTAAAAACTAACATCAATAATACCTGCACAGGGAGGCGCAGGTATCCAATAAGGGTGTTTCGATATGTAATTCATATTTTATCAAGGTTCATTGGAAATGACAAACAAAATAAAAGAAAATTCTGTATGAATAGTTGAGAAATAAAAAACTGACTTTTAACTCCAGTCCATATAATATACCTAAAAATAAAAATTCTACCTTATATTTATTTTAAAAAGGGTATATTTCACATTTCTCTCGTTATCAGTAGTTAATAATGAAGAGAATTTTTATTATGGGGGTACTTCAAAATGTTAGGGTGGTAGGAATTCTGTTCTGATGGGCGTCTCACAAAATGCATATCAAATTAATCGATTTTAGGGGCATTTCTTTTTATTAGCTTGATTGTGAAGGGAACAGACCACAGACCCAAAAACTCACGTTAAGAAAATTTTAACAGCGCTAAGAATGTTCTTTGAGGGTGAGGGGAATTCTTCTGATTAATAAATGTAGGATAAAAAGCGTAGAATCGATTATATGGAATTTATATTTATCTATTAATGTAATAGGATTTAAAGTGGTGAAAAAAGAACCTAAATTCTTGACAGATAGAAAATAAGTCCTTTCTTTGTTAATGAAGTTGTATCTAGCAGTGTGTTGGAGCGCCATATAATATATGTATTTATTAGTAAGGGGTGTTTTATTTTCGAAATATGTATCTTAGTAAAAATAAAAAAGGACAGTTAAAAACTGTCCTTTTTTCTATCTTTTAAAGATAGTTACCGAACAGGTAATTTAGGGTTTTGGGGTGTAAGATGATTATCATCTCATTGTTAATGTATGTAAGTAATACAAAATGGCTTGTACAATTGTTGAAATTAGTAATTTTTATTTTAAATAAATTAGCTAATTGGGCAATTGATAAAGGAAGAACATCTAATCCATTAATTTATTTCTTTCATAATATATAGTACAAATAAGTGTTTTAGGAAAAAGGGGTTATGTTAAATGTCCTTTGAACGTAGGTGTGAATGTGATGAATGTAATAGAAATCGAAGAAAAAGAGACCGTGAGGAAGTAAGAAAATTTGAGGATTTTAAAAGACGAAGAGGATTAAATGCTTTACGGGAAGGCGATAAAATTAGAGTTTTTTCAGGTGGAGATCAGATCGATGGAATAGGAGTCTTTATTCGTATAGAGGATAGATTTCTTATTTGGGTGGATGCTGCTGCGAACCTTAATACGACAAGCCTAGATACTATTAGTATTCAACGAGTAGTTTAATGAAATTTTTAATAAATATTAGGAAAAGATAAGAGGGGAAGACTCTTATCTTTTCTTATTTTGTTTTTAGGGATTATTATGTTATGTAGATTGAATGAAATGTTTAAAAAAGAAGGGATTTATATAAGATAAATCCCTTCAATATAATAATAGAAAGGTAGAATACATTATATGTACAGATTTTCAATTAGGTTTGTACATTTTTAATAATTTAATTTGTTTTATGTAAAGGTGCCAAGAAATACTTTGTAGTTTTATTTCTTGGCGTGGGTATTTATTTGGGTCATTTGGATGCCGACCTTACAGTAGTATATGTCCGATATATGGAATGGTTTGTTATTTATGTTCAGTTAAGTAAAATTTAGAAAAGAAAAAAACCTATTTTTTAATAGGTTTTTTTCTTGCAAATTGGCTTATAAATTAAGGGAAAGATTTTTCCTTTAATTAAAATTTATTAATCTTCTCTATGATCATGTTTATGTTCGTCACATTCTTTACAATGTCTGCGACGTTTACAGCAGAAACGATCACAGTCAGGTGAATTTATAGAGATTACATTAATTTTGTTAATTGCAATACGTGCCAATCCTGGGAAACAATCAAAGTCAGATAATATAATTACGTTGTTTCCTTGAAAACCTTGGAATGTTGCACTTGTAGGTGGTTGACAATCATATTGAATAACAATACAAGTACCAGGAGTTAATGTTCTTAAGAATTGTAATAACTCTGGATTATTATTCACCTGTCTAATGTTTTCTTCTTTTCGGTGATGATCTCTGTGATGATCTCTCCGATCATCACATCTATTGAAATCACAACCTCCCCCAAAACCAAAACCCATCAAAATTACCCCCTTTCGTTCGTTAGTACATCTTATGCTCGTCTAGAAAGGATGGTGTGAGTATAGGAGTCTAGTTAAGTGTGGATTTTTTATGTAAATATGAAATTGTTTTAATAAAATTCTTTTTGGTTCTGGTGCAAAAAATCTATAAAACTTGGACATACTGATATTATTACTCTAAAAAGGTATGTGCTTGGTATAGAACGAAGTGAAGCTAATGATTCTAATATCTTATCTAATAGAAGAAGTGAAGCATAAATTCGATTGAAACCGTCATTTGACACAACAAAGCAGTCAGCTTGATTGGCTAACTACTTGTTGCACAAAAGAAAATTAGGCCCTACAAGTTAGTTTGTGTAACTTTAAAGTTACAGTTATAGTATAAACCGGATTGGAAATGTTATTCGGAAGGGAATGTAGTAATAATTTCATTTTGTAGAGATTATTTACGCATAAAAAAAAGCGCGTATATAGCGCACTTTAAAAGGTGGACTTCCGATCATGCCTGCCCATAGGTGATCTAGATGCATGTGTAGCACACAGTAGCATATGTAAATTTGAATTGAATTGTGCAAATAAATTAACGATACAAGGGTAGGGAAAAGTGTTTATGAACGGTGGGAAAGAGTATAAATTTAACGTGCATTCTGAACAATTATGAGGGATTATTTTAATGGGCGGATATGAAAAAAGCGCGTATATAGCGCTTTTTGAAAAGTAGGTTTCAAATCACACTCCCAAATGTGATCTGAATACATGTGCATACAGTAGTATATGTAAATTTGAATTGTGCAAATGTGTTCTTCTGTTCTTACATGATGTTGGAATCAATGCAACTTTTTGATTTTTTTCGTTTTTCAATGGCAATTTAATTAGTATCAATTAATTATTGGAGGTTATTTTAATGCTCATAAGTATTAAACATTTTATAAAAGCTACTGGATTAGACTATTTCATCTCATTCAGTAGAGATATTGTACTCGCTACTCATTACAATGATGTGAAAAGAACCTTATTTATGTACTTAAATAAAATTCAGTCTACTTTCTCATTCACTGCAAAATAAAAAGTAGTTAACATTATATTTTGTTCCAAAAGAGTACTATTCAAAAGTGCTCTTTTTAGTTTCCTTAATTCTCGAATCACTTTCATCCTGAATCGGTAGATTCATACAAAAAAGCCATCCTTTCTGTATATTTCTACAAAAAGAATAGCGTTTTTTGTTTTATGTATCCATTTTTTTAGCTTGATAGTGACGTGCTATAATCCCCCAGCCATTTGTGTAAACGATTAATATCCCCAAATGTCTACTTCAACTGCTGAAGCAAATCCATTCTGTCCATTCGTTACTTCCATTTTTACATACTTGGCAGTAACTGGGGTAAATGTTGCCGTTTTCTTATCACTATTATTTCCCCATGTTCCGGATGATGCTTTTTCATATTTAACGACATCTACACTCGTATAAATATTGTAGCCTAGAATGCGGTCGTTCTCTGACCCATCTTGTTTTGGAAGATAGTCCACTTTTGAAATTGTTTGATTTTTATCAAGCTCCAATGTTAAATTGTATGGATATTGATTTGATGTCCAACTGATATTCCGAAATATATCTGTTTTTCCATCAATGTCCTTACTAGCTGCCCCACTTGATTCCTCACTATTTGCACTTGCTTTCATTGTATTTTTAGGCATAATTAGAACTGATGGTCATACAATGATATAGTACGGTGTATCCAACATATAAATTACCTCTGGCACTCTGAAAAGACACCTAATTAAGGTGTCTTTTTACATTTCATATATATTAAAGTGTAAAATGAGCTTAACCGCTCCTATTCCATTTAGTCAGTTAAAACTCCAATCGTATTAAGAGCATCTAAAGCCCAGGATGTTCTCTTTTTATTGAACAAAATCGTTATTTCAAGTGAATAAAAAAGAGCACACATATAAGTGTGCATCTAAACTAAAAGGGTTAAACGTATGGAGTGGAGTGCCCCATACAATAATATATGCTTGTCTGATTTAAATGTGAAAAGTTTTTTATAAAAACGCTATTTGTGCGACACGTTTCTCTATAAGTGTATAAACACGAAATGAGAGGGTTATCAATTCGATGACAACAACGGATTGACCGAAAGTAGGAATGAAAGCCGTCAAGTTGAGCTGAAACTACTTATCTGATACTCCTACATGCAAGGCGTGATAGTAGTTACAAATTGTATGAAGCTAGGTGAAGTCGGCTGAACAAAGCCTAAGTGAGTAATCATATGGTAATGGATAGGTCGGGATGCTACAAAATATCTATGGTGAGAATGTCCAAATGGACTGGCGAACTTGCGAATGTACGGGTCTAAACGCTTAATACATTAGAAATGTGTATGCCGTCAATGACGGCGTTATCTACCGAAAAGTAAGAGTAAATAATATGAAATTCGGAACATCTAACGATGAGGATGTAAAGATAACAGGCTTAAAGCAAGCACCTAAGGATATATGTACAGCTAGGTCAATCGGAACGTGGTAAGCAAGAAGCTGTCATCAACGCCTACTAGCGGACAGATGCATATAAGGTTCTAACGAACCGAAGTTGCTTCATTCTTGTGAAGGTGGGGACACAGTACCGATGAAGCATGTAACGAATGTGGAGGGATAGTCCCTAGTCTTGTTCTTTGAAAACTAAATTAACTAGATGTAACTCACAGGATCGAGTAAGATGATGGGACTTTTCGTAAGAAAGGGGAAATAATACATCGGTGAGTACAACATTACGACATGCAGAATATTACGATATGCAAAAAGTGTTTGATGATTTATATCAACGTAGTGAAAACAATGCTACCAAAGGTGTAAATCTATATAAACACATCATATCAAAAGAAAATATTCTATTGGCATACAGAAACATAAAGGCTAACACTGGTTCTAAAACCGAAGGAACAGATGGTATTACAATCGACCATTATAAAATGAAAGATGTAGATTCTTTTATTAATAATATAAGAAAAACCCTTGTAGACTACAAACCTAATACGGTACGTAGGGTAGAAATACCTAAACCAAATGGAAAGAAACGCCCATTAGGAATACCTACTATGAGAGATAGATTAATACAACAAATGTTCAAACAGGTTCTAGAGCCAATATGTGAAGCGAAGTTCTACAAACACTCATACGGTTTCAGACCTAACAGGTCAACACATCACGCAATGGCTAGGTGTCAATTCTTGATGAATCGAGGAGGATATAGGCACGTAGTAGATATAGATATACAAGGTTTCTTTGATAATGTAAACCATTCTAAATTGCTGAAACAACTATATAACATAGGTGTAACTGATAGACGAGTACTAACAATCATCTCGAAAATGCTAAAAGCCCCAATTAAAGGGGTAGGCATCCCTACAAAAGGGACTCCGCAAGGAGGAATCTTAAGTCCATTACTCAGCAATGTTGTATTAAATGATTTGGATTGGTGGATATCTAGTCAATGGGATACTATCAAAACAAGAAAACCACATACAGTCCAAACTAAAAACTATCGGTTAGCAAAAGCAAAACTAAAGAGAATGTATATAGTCAGATATGCGGATGACTTTAAAATCTTTACAAACAATCATCAATCTGCAACAAAAATATTCCATGCAGTAGAAGGTTACCTTGAAAATCAATTACACCTTAATATATCTAAGGAAAAATCAACTATAACTAACCTAAAAAGAAAATCTTCAGATTTTCTAGGATTCTCCATCAAATCGGTCAAAAAGAGCAAAAGGTACGTAGCTAACACACACGTAAGCGAGAAAAAGATAAAGGATATTCTTGAAAAAGCAAGGATACTGATTAAAGCAATTCAAAAGAGTCCGTCGGGAAAAACAGTACAGGACTATAATTCCTATGTGCTTGGCATAAAAAATTACTACAAAATCGCAACACATGTAACTATAGATTTTACTGAAATAGCCTTTCGTCTCTCGAAAACCTTGTTTAATCGTCTTAAATCAATAGGGAAATATAAAATTCCTACCAATGCAAACGCATTATACAAAAGAACTCACAGGAACAATTATAGAACCTTTGAAATAGCAGGAAATCATATATATCCACTAGCGGATATACAAACGCGATTCCCACAAAGTTTCAGTCAAGACATATGCAACTACACTAGAAAAGGAAGACAAAAACTCATCAAAAGTTTAAAAGGTAACATTGCCAATGAAATACAAAAAATGTTGCTATCCTCCAATAAAGGACAGAATCTGGAGTACACAGATAACAGAATATCGAGATATTCCATGCAAAATGGTAAATGTGCTATCACCGGAATCTTCTTAACAGCCGAGGATGTGCACTGCCACCATAAAATACCAAGAGGTATGGGAGGTACTGACGAGTTTAATAATCTAATTATTGTACATGAATTTGTCCATAGGCTGATACACGCCACAAATGAAGAGACGATTAAAACATATATGAGAATTCTTCAATTGAGTGATAATCAACTGAAGAAAATAAACAAACTCCGTAAAGTTTGTAATCTAGTTACTTTAGTATAAAAGAATAAGATGGGGCGCTGTATGCGATGAAAGTCGCACGTACAGTGCTAAGCGGGGGAAAAGATGGAGATAACTTCAAAGTCTTACCTATCGCAACTGTATGAAAATGTAAGAGCACTTCGAAAAGTGCCCTTCTGTAACGACTATCCACTCTAAAAAGAAAGGATGCAATATATCATATGAAGTTATGTTTGTTTAATCGTGTGTCTGATGTATAAAAACCCCATTTTATGGAGCTTATGTATACATCAAAAAAAGCGCTTATATAGCGCTTTTTGAAAAGTAGGTTCCAGATCACACGCCCAAATGTAATCTGAATACATGTGCATAGTAGTATATGTAAATTTGAATCGAATTGTGCATATAAATTAACAATACAGGAGTGGGGTAAAAATGTTTATGAACGGTGGGAAAGAGTATAAATTTAACATGCATTCCAAATAATTAATAGGTCTTATTTAAATATATGGGAAATAATTAATAACTAAGTTAGTTCGTATCAATGATTAAGCCTACTAATAATCTTTTCATTAGAATTTATATCAACGTATACACCACCAATTAAATTTAATATCTTTTCGTATAAAAAGGTGTCCATAACAGGTTATTAATCTTTGTTGTGTATAAATTATATAATTAATATTAATATTAACGAAATTAGAATTCATCTTCCTTAATTAGATTTCCAGCATCGTTATCTTTCGTTAATCTTTGTTTTAGGTAGTTTTCTTTTGTTGTCCTGTCATTTTTATGACCTACTGCAGCTGCTATTACATGAGGTGCTAGTCCCTTGTAGTCGTATAAGTACTGTACATAAAAATGTCTAAAGAAATGGGGAGTAATTCGTATATTCTCCGTAAAGGGTAACTTTGTATCCTTAATAATTTTAGAAATATATTGTGATAAATAATTTTCTCTATAAGCAGTATGATTCTTTGTTTGAAATATAGTCTTTCCATTTTTATTTCCAATGTCCACAGGTAATCGTCTCCGGATTCGAAACGCAACAATACGATTAAAAATTTCCTTATTAATAGAAACAATCCGTTCATTATCGCCCTTTGTATCTACCGTTAAATAGTATCGTCCTCGTATGGCATCATACTCAAGATCTTCCCACTTTGCATGGGCCACCTCTGCCACACGTAACCCAGTAGTAGCAAGGACCGACAATAATCCATAGTTAATTTCATTATCCTTGTAGTAGTTTAACAGCTGCTTCACTTCTTCATAGGATAACTCGCGTTTTGGTTTATGTTGCTCGTTTACTGTAGTACTAAGAATCTCCGCATGAAGAGGTTCATGGATATATTGAATTTCATATAACCATCTTAAGTAAGAGCGAACTACTCCTAGTTTCCGACTAACTGTAGATGTCTTATATTTTTCTTTCGATTGATAGGAGATTGCCTCTTTGGAGAGCCATTTTTGATAGTTACGGATATGGCGTTTTCTAAGATTCCTCCAAACTTGTCCATCTTTAAAATCTTTTACATCTTGCTGCAGAAACTCTGTACTTTGTTTAATAAAGAAGTAAAACTGGCTTAAATCACGCGCATATAAAGTCCTAGATTCATCTTTAATACGTTTTTCTTGGTCAAAGTGGGTTTGTCGATTTAAATAGTAGTACAAAATCTCTTCATCAGAAAATCCCTCGTATGTATAAAAATCTTCTCTTTCGTTATTTTCCTTTTTAAATTCAGCTTTATCTATATAGTCACGATTCCATACTGAAATTATGTTTGCTAAATTTTGTTTATTGTTTTCTATGTTTTCTAAAGAAGTTTCGTTATGAATCGAATTCAATTCAAATTTCAACAAGATTCAACTCCTCATGAATTAACTTTGTATCTATTATTATACTCTATATACATGTGAAATTTTGTTTATAATAAGATTAATTTTTATAAAAATGATCTTATATAACAAGTATAGAAAATGTCCTATTTTCTATGTTAATAAACAATTTTTATA
>NZ_QNUD01000012.1:0-64994 GCF_008042405.1 Bacillus sp. SH7-1 | reverse complement strand
TAGTTCAAGAATTGCTATTGCAGGGGGATTATATTAATATCATTCGAGGATATTATGTAATATTTTGGACTACCGCCAGCGTTTTGGAACAACCAAGCTTCTTAAATGAAAAGATCTCCAGCGTATGATATTCGCCTTTAGGCTAGGAAGATATTAATTTCTTAGGAGAATATAAGTTTGGGAGATTACACCCAATGAGTTTACATTGCTTATGTCTTTTGAACATTAAAGAGCCAATTTGCTCAGAACGTGGTAAATTGGGCTCTTTTCTTCTCTAAATTTTCTTAGCTTGGTTTTTTTTCTGAAATAAACGTTAATTGTGAGGAGAGAATGCCGATGCTTAGAAAATGCCGAAATATAGGGAGCTTATTATTAATTCTTACTTTGCTAATTATTGCTTGTGTATTACAGGCCTTGGGAGAGGAGAATGGGGAATGACGGATGCAATTATAGAAATTTTTATGAAATTCATTGTGATTTATTGTATAGGCTGTTTTGGTGGTAGTTTGTTATGGAAAACGAAAACAGATTGAAAGATAAGGAGATTCACTATGAGCCTTCCATCCGAAAAAAAAGTGTTGCAGCGGGTTAAAAAAAGGCAACGTTAAACTGTAATGATGGTCCTTTGGCTTTTGCAATAGGGATTAGAAATGGATTTTTAATGGTAATGCCATTTTGGTTAGTTGTATTGTATTTAGTTATATGAAAACTCCATAACTACGAAATGGTGAAAGAAATGATCGCTTCGAATGGAATTGTAGATATCCATTCGAAAAAGCAGGCCCAAGAATTCACAATGGAAATGAAAAAAGAAATGCTTCATGAAACCATTGGATTCGTGTGGGGGAGAACTACATAATCATTTTTAAGTGGTACCATCTTTTATATTAAAGCTAAGTATAAAGAACAAGCTCATTAATCCGAACTTAAGGTGTTTTTTGTACAAAATGAGAAGAAGGACAGCTTTTTAGAATATATCACTAGCCATTTGAGATTATCCTTCCTTTCATGCTTTTTAAATCATGTTAGCTCGTAAAGATTCAATGCGTGCTCTTTGTTCCTATCCTTTCTGGATCGTATATGAGGGCAATAGAGGGGGGAAATAACAAAATGATAATCACTCCACATTATTTGCTTGTAGGCGGATGTTCGAAAGACAAAGTATTACAGGCACATAAAAAAGCAAAAGAAATATTTAATCTGAATAATGAAATGTTCAAAGTGATAAGTCCGTTGAAAAGCAACTCCTTTTTTATATTTTATGACGGCAGCCATCACAGATGGAAAAATGAAGATGAATATATGAAGGCGAAAACGTCATATATTCAATACCTTGTAGAGTCTGATATTCAGTTTATAGAAATGGCAACACAAGAATTGATTTCTTGCAAGCATGCAAAAGGTCCAAAAAAACTAGAACAGCACATCTATCATGTAGAAAGAAAAAAACGGCGCATCATTAATCAGCTAATCGATTGGGGAGTTTCAAGAGGCTCAACTTTATTTAGGTGAATCAGAAGAGAGCTTGTATTATCTAGTCAAAGCGTTTTGAGGTGTATATAAAAACGTGGGAATTTAAGAGCAAACGATGAAAAATATTTCGTTTTCATGTAATAAATTATGTAGTGGTAGAGTTGACAGGAGAATGAGATTAAGGACGAAAAAGTCCTATCACTTAATTAATATAAGGCGAATAAACTAGGGAACCACTCCATGTCCACCAACTTAAGAATCTTTACTAGCTCCACGTTATTCTTTCTAAAAGGCTAAATAGAAAGGATGAAAGTTTTTTACTAGATTTTTAAGTTGATGGACATATTTAGTGACTCCTAGGAGTTGATACATAAAAAAAGAGCTCATGTATATACAGTTTTTAAAAAATAAACTACCAGAATCTTAGAACTTATATCAAATCTATAGCCGTTTATCAACAAGAGTAAAGGAGCGGTGAGTATGACAACAATTTTAGTATTAGAAGATGATATAACCATTCGTAGTTTTATTACATTGAATATGAAGCGTGCTGGTTTCAATGTTTTAGAAACCGATACAGGTGAAAAAGCTCTTGAGCTTTTAGAACAGCATAATGTTGATATTGTAATACTTGATGTTATGTTACCAGGAATAGATGGATTTCGGGTATGCAAAAGCATACGAAAAAACAATGAAGATATTGGTATTATTATATTAACGGCACTTGTTCAAGAGAAAGATCAGGTACACGGTTTGACAATTGGGGCAGATGATTATATTAAAAAGCCATTTAGTATAATTGAATTAGTAGCACGTGTACAATCATTGCTAAGAAGAATTCAAAAAAATAAAAAGGATTTGGAATTGATTCATTCGGGGCCATTTCAATTAAATCTTTTGCTAGGAGAATTATATAGGGATGAGATAGTAATTGATTTAACTCCAACAGAGTATATTATTTTACGATATTTAATGGAAAATTCCATGAAACCAATTTCACGTAATGAACTCTTAAATAAAATTTGGGGTATAAATTGTGTAGGTAATACAAAAGTCATCGATGTGAATATCAATCGTCTTCGTCAGAAGATCGAAACTAGTCCTTCTAATCCTGAGTTTCTCCTTACGGTACGAGGAAAAGGATATAAATGGAACGAAAACAAACATTGCAACTAATTTGGCAGAAAATCAATTCGCTTATGCTTTTTTTTAATTACAAAAGTATTTACAAAACTTACAAAAACTATTTTTACTATTGAAAGCATTTTAATATTAGTGTTAAGAAAACAAGTTTTTTGTGTATAGCTTGTTTTCTCTCACCCTTACAGAACTGTCATCCTTATGTAAGGTTATTAGATAGTTTATTTAGCTTTTAAAATTAATAATAGGATTATAGCAATCAACAATAAATTTTTAAAAATTATAGGAGTGTGTTAATAATGATCGTAACAACAACTAATACTATTCACGGTAAAGAAATTATTGAGTATATAGACATCGTAAACGGTGAAGCAATTATGGGTGCAAATATCGTACGCGACATCTTTGCTTCTGTTCGTGACGTTGTAGGTGGCCGTTCTGGTGCTTATGAAAGTAAATTAAAAGAAGCTCGTGACATTGCCATGGAAGAAATGAAACAACTTGCAACGCAAAAAGGAGCAAATGCAATTGTTGGTATCGATGTAGACTACGAAGTCGTTCGTGATGGAATGCTAATGGTTGCAGTAAGCGGTACAGCTGTACGTGTCTAAATAGCAAGTAAAATATAACCTAATTGGTGAACTGCAACTCTACTTGTTAGACATAACTAACAAGTAGAGTTGCAGTTTTTTATAGGAAAATATTCTTTGAAAAAAATTAGTTGTACAGCTGTACGTGTCTAAATAGCAAGTAAAATATAACCTAATTGGTGAACTGCAACTCTACTTGTTAGTAACAAGTAGAGTTGCAGTTTTTTATAGGAAAATATTCTTTGAAAAAAATTAGTTACATGAGGTTCTGGTGAATAGTTAAAAATGTATCAAATAAGTAGATACATTAGGTGTAGGGTTTACACAATCGGTATTAATTATTGAAATTTCTGGCCTAGCCCAAAGAGGATTCTTGCGAAGGCACATAAAGGGACTTAATCCCTTGGTAAAAGTCAATTTCTGCTACTAGAAATCACTGATTTGGTTAAACAAAGATACCTAGTACAAGCATAGGGTAAGAAACCATCAAATATGACTTTGGAATTATGTATTATATGAAAAATCCAAATACAACATTTTCAGATGAATTGTAGGAAGTAAAAAAAGAGAATAAGAGTGTCTCGAGCATACCGGGTTATGTTGAAAAAATAAAAACCTAATTAAATCAAAAACATAATGCAGAATAAATTATTAATATTATAAACATATATTGATTCAAAAGGAGATGTGTAGTTTGTTAAATTATGAAAAAGACGCAGAAGTTTTTAAGGCATTAGCTCATCCAATACGAATTAAAATTTTGAAAGAATTAATTACAAGAGGAGCATGCAATGTAACACAAATCGTAGATATGCTGGGTATTCCACAATCTACTGTTTCACAGCATTTATCAAAGATGAAATCTCAAAAATTAGTTATGAAGAATAGAAAAGGATTAGAGGTGTATTATAGTGCTCAAAACAAAACTATTAATTCCATTGTCGAAATAATACTAGATTACAAATCTAGTAATTGTAATTGAAAAGCAATAATCTTTGTACCAGAACCCCTTAAGTCAAACAAGGATTTTTGGCCATTTTATAAAACCCATGTGAAAATTAAAGGCCAATGGATGTATCTATATTGTTCTATTGATTTAAGAGGTAATTAAAATAATTAAGGATGCAGTATACTTAATTATTTTAATTCCAATTGATTGTTCAGGTTACATTAGAATTTATGTAAGAATGGCTTCGAACCTTAACATAAATTGGAAGTCTATAAAATAAAAAAAGTCAAAAGTATTTCCCCCTAACCTTTCGTATTTATACAACGCCATAGTAATCCTTCAATTATAGTATATCTACCTTTTATAGTTTTTTTGCAACAGAGCTCTTTAATTAGTGGTTTAGTAGAAAAAAAGCAACTTACGATATATCCAATAAAAATGAGAACTATCCTTGTTTTAATTAAAAATTAAAATTATGTAAAAAAAATTGATTATCCTGTCAACTAAATTGAAACTTAAACGTTATAAATATAGAAGGAGGTAAGAGATGCGAGATGATATTTTTCAAAAAAGATTAAAGCAATACTTAGGTTTTATTTTTAATTATTTATTAAAACTCGGAATATCTAGGGAGGATGCAGAAGACCTTGTACAAGAAACAGCTTTAAAATATATTCAAAACTTAGAAGGGATTCCCCCTGAAAAAGTAAAAAGTTGGCTGTTTAGAGTAGCTATAAACAAAAGCTATGATATTTTGAGAAGAGAAAAAAGAAAAGATAAATTTTTAATAGAATTATCTATATTAGAAAATCTTGAATCTGATTTACCAGATGATTGTCTTTTAAAGGAAGAGCAAAGTGATGAAATAAGAAAAATATTAGATTTACTTCCTAAAAGATATAGAGAAGTATTAATTCTAAAATATGTCGTAGGATTGCGTTATGATGATATAGCCCTTTTGTTTGAAGTCACTACTGGAACTGTTAAAACAACTGTATTTCGAGCTAAAGAATACTTTATTGATATATATAGGGGGATACAAAATGAACATAAAGAATGATGAAAATCAATCTGAACTTTTTCTAGATGATAAGGAATTTGAAAAAACAATGCGCAAAAATAGAAGAAGAGCGATTATAAAAAATGTAGTTATTACCGGGAGTGCATTAATTGCATTGTATGGCGGCCTGAGTTTTGGGAATAAGTATTGGCTATCTGAGCGCCTGACAAAAGAAGATAATGCTACAGGAGTATGGTTATCGATTACTGAACCTAATATTGAGCATCATGCATCGTTTTATAATTGGAATTCTTTTTCCGCTGACGCAACTCACGAGTATTCGAAAAAAATAGGCGAACGTGTCATACCTTGGGAATCGTTAACAGGTCATTATAATCTTATTTATTCGGAAAAAGAACCTTCTAATTGGATTAATCATTATAACGAAAAAAGAAAAAACTGGGAAATTTTCAACAGTCAGAATGGACAAAGAGAGCTTATTTTTTATCATCCACAAGTTCAATATAAGCAAGTCCCTAATGATTTAAACTTACTGGATGAAATAGGATCGAATAAATATGTTGAATATGCTCTATCTTTTGATCGTCCATATTCAATTGTTGAGCTTCAAAATCTTTTAGATAAACAAAACACAGAATGGCTTTGGATAGACACTGAATCAGATAAAGAGATAAATAGTTTGAATCAGCAGGAACTTAAAGAAGTAGAAGGATCATTTAATCGTGGAAACATATATGGTTATCCATATAACTCACAAAACGACTGGCAATCTCCTGAACTTTTTATAGATATGTTAAAATCCCCTGATTTTTATGGAGACTATGCTGATAAAGCAAAAGAAATATTAACAAAATTAAAAAAGGATAATCCTAAATTAAACCCTGAAAAAGTGAAGATTATTGGAGCTGTAATAACTGGTACTCCTGATGAATTAAAGAAATATCAAAGTAAAGAATTTATTAAAGCTTCTTCACTTGGGGCCACAATAGACAAATATTAGTGATTAGATTTTTATTTAAGAAGTTAAATGAAAAGTTCTGGTACGAGAACTATAGTGCATCTAAAAAAGAATAAAAGGTTCCTAATGGAATCTTCTATTAAACAGTTTGTTAATGAAGTTTTTCTGATTTTGGATAGACTGCTTCTGAAAATCCACTTGTCATTTTTTGATAGAGCATTTTCGTATAGCTTTAAAGTTTTTGTACCAGAACCTAAGATTGTATGACATAGGAACTACTCTACCAGAGAACAGGCACCCTAGCTCACTTGATATGTAAAAGAAACTTATAGCCCTGGAATTTCCGTAGAACGTTTTAATAATTTTAATAGTGCCTTTTTAAATAATTAGAAAGAAACAAGTAAGGAAAGTGATAAATATTGTTATTTTATATAGGATTAATGGTTGGAAAGTTAGCAGGATATAGCAGTAAAAAATTAGGTTTTAATGGGTCTAACATTCCAGGGAAAATTCTGAATTACTTATATAGGAATGCATTACAAAAACTAGCAAAACAGATGGAAACCGTAGTTCTGATAACGGGTACAAATGGGAAAACAACAACTAGTAATTTAGTTTCTTCTATTTTTAAGTCCAATAAAATTGAATATATTAGTAACATAGAGGGATCTAACTTATTAGAGGGAATTACCTCTGCTTTTATAAAAAAATGTAATATACGCGGGAAAATAAAAGGCATGAAAGTGGCAGTTCTCGAAGTCGATGAATTGACAATGACCGAAGTTTTGAAACAAATACAGCCTCAATGGATTGTTGTAACAAATATTTTTCGAGATCAGCTGGATCGTTACGGAGAAATCAATATACTGATTTCAAGATTACAAACCGCTATTCATTCTAGTGATGCTTACTTGCTGTTAAATGGTGATGATCCATATAGTAGACATTTTACTAAACAAAAGAATAAGACCATTTATTTTGGCTTAAAGGAAAATGTAGGGGATTTTCATAAAAGTAATATTAGAGATGCAGTTTATTGTTGTTGTGGTAGCCTATTGAAATATACATATACGCACTATGGACACCTCGGAAAATATTATTGTTCATGCTCCATGAGTGGTCCCGTATTAGATTTTGAGGTTACCTCAATTCAATCACAAAACAACTTAACGATTACTATACAAGATCAATCCTATACTTCCAATTTGAAGGGTGAATACAATGCATATAATATGCTAACAGCTATAAAAATTGGAGAGTTTGTAGGTTTTAGTTATGAACAAATTCAAAAAGGATTAAGAGAATATCACACGAGTAATGGACGTATGCAACAGTTTTTTATTTCACAAAATATATACCATCTAAACCTAGCTAAAAATCCACAAGGGATGAACTGTACGCTAGATTATTGCATACAAAATAAGAGGATAAAACAATATGTTTTTATATTAAATGACTTGCTTGCTGATGGAAAAGATATCTCCTGGATTTGGGATGTTGATTATGAACTATTAGCAAACTCCAATGTAAGCCATATAATTTGTGCAGGAACACGTGCCCACGACCTTGCAGTTCGTTTAAAATACGCGGGGATTTCTGTAAATAAAATAAAAGTTATCTCAAATATTTCGACTGCCTTACAGAATAGCATTGTGGCAGGGAATGAAACATCTGTAATTAGTAATTACACAGGATTAAATACTGCCCGACAATTTTTAAATACTAAAGGAACTGTGTCTCCTTTATAAATAAGATGGTATCTACATATATTTAGTCTAATAACTTAACTACGCGCACATAGATTTCAAATGCACCGAATAAAGATTTAAAACTAAAAATAACAATATAAATTAGGTATTACCCTAAAATATATATAAGATTTGATTACGTTTTTAACATCAGGAGGTACTATGAAAAAATTAATTATCTATCATTACTTCCCCAATACTCTTAATCTATACGGCGATCGAGGGAATGTGACTATTCTACAAAAACAATTAGAATGGAGAGGAATCGAAGCCGATATTCATTATGTGGAACAAGTAAAAGATTATCCTATATCTCAGGCTGATCTAATTTTTATTGGGGGAGGGAGTGACAATGAACAGAAAATAGTCCAAGAACAATTATTTTCAATTCGAAAAGAATTGAAAGTAGCAATAGAGGATGGCTTAGCAGCATTGTGTATTTGTGGAGGATATCAACTATTAGGGGAGTATTATGAAACTGCAAACAGTGATATCATACAAGGCCTAGGAGTATTACCATTTTATACATCATGTAAGAACACAAACTCATTGAATCGACTAGTAGGGAATGTAAGAGTACAATCTGAAAAGTTTGGAAGAATAGTAGGGTTTGAAAACCACAGTGGCCAAACGTTTCATTCTTTTGAATATCTGGGTCAAGTTCTACAGGGTTATGGAAATAATGCAACAGAAAAAAAGGAAGGGCTTTTGTACAAAAATTTGATAGGTACGTATTTACATGGGCCATTTTTAAGTAATAATATTCATGTATCAAACTGGTTAATATTGCAAGCACTAAATAGAAAATATGGACTTACAGAATTAGAGCCATTAGAATGTAATTTGGAAAAGAGAGCATCCGATATCTCATGGGATACGAGGTAAAATAAGGTTTAAGTGCTAATATAATTGAATTTGAAAAGAGATGTGACTTTACCCATAAAGTTGACGCTAAGGGAAGCATAACCTTGCCGTGAATGCTGTTGCTTTGTAATAAAGTTTGATAAAAAAACTGTGATTACAAGAACATTATCCTTAAATATTGCGAAAATTTGATTTGATATCTTAAAGCAACTAGATTTTGAATCAAGCAAATTCTGGTTATTTTTCCACATTATGAGTAATCCGTTGAACATTCGCTCTTCATAAAAAACGGGGGATTGTCTAATGAATGTAGAAATGAATTGTACAACAATAAGAAACCTGATAGAAAATAAGAGAGCAGAAATGATTCAATTAACAAAATATGGTTCTGGTACGAAGGTAAACTAAAAGAGAATATAGCACATATATTTCTAGCGGAATTGTATTTTATGCTGATAGCCCGAATAATTGATGGATAAATTCTTTCTGTTTTTGAACAGACTGATCATGTAAATCAATCTGTTCTTTTTTAATCATATGCATGGCTTCTACTCCTGCAAGAATAGAAGTAGCTGTGCTAAAAGACTTGAACCCTAACATAGAACGCACACGTTTTATTAAAAAACGTGTACCTTATGAAGTGGTTGTTAAATAATTAATTTACTAAATATTTCGGAATTTCATCCGAATGAACGGAAGCTATTGTTCATGGAATAATCTTAGCATTCGTACTTATTTTACCTTTAGGGGTACAGAATGTATTTGTATTTTCACAAGCAAAATTAATTCTCGCAGGTACAGTCATGAAAAAGATAGATGGTACAGGAGGTTTAATGAACATATTCAACAAATGTTCCGCACTTTTTATCTGGGGAACTGCAATTTATCTTTATATTGGATTAATATAACGTTAAGTTATAAAAATATTGTGCTCATCACATAACCCATAAACAATCGTTTATAGGACTGTATTTCTTTATTTTTACCCAAATAAAGAAAAATACTGTTTAAATCCATTTTCAAAACTCATTACCAAAAATAGAAGGCCCTACATATTAGTCATATATAATATGTAGGGCCTTCTATTTTAAGTTTTTTTGGGTTTTAGGTCTTAATCATATACAATTTTCGCATATGATTTGAGCACCGTTAATGGATAGTTGTTTTCTTAACGTATAGGGAACGGGCCAAATTGTGTCTAAAGTACAATTTTCCCGAAATGATATAGTCACCCCTTATAGAACGTTGCTGTTCTCGTAAAAGAGTCAATTCTTCTTTTCCCTTTTTATGTATCCTGGCAATCCTTTTTTAAAACATATCTATTAAATTATCTCTGGTGACAAACGAAAATGAGGTCATTATTTACTTTTATTTAAAGGAACGACTAATTCTAATTCCTTTATTTCTTTACTAAATCCTTCACTATTTGTTCGACTTGGCTTGAGTGTAAATGATTTTGGTATGGTATCCATTGAAGGCAAAGTCAGTACCATATGATGACCATAGTTCCCAACAGCCATGCCTTCCTGTAGTTTTAGTTTATCATATACCTGACCATTATTATCGACTACAGAGAAATTAAACCATGGCCAACTATCGTTTTTATCCATTTCGGCAGGGTAATCAATCGTTAGGTCTATTCTTGTTGATAAAGGTGAGAATGTTACTTTGTCGGCTGTTAGTGTATACACTTCATCAACCGTTTGTGTTGTAACTTCTGGATAAAACTCAAATACATCACCTTTTATTTTTTCAAGTGGGAAAGCCACCTTCAACTTACCTTCATAGCCAAATAAATCTTCTCCATGGACCTCAATCTCAATGTTATCGCCATATTCATTATACTTAGAAAAGGTAAATTGATGATGTTCAATTATTGTTTTCGAGTTTACGTCATCTTGCCCTATTGAACCCATCGCTGGTTTAACTTCTTGTTGTCCATTAATTGTTATATAGCTAAATCCGGCCTTTTCTTCTTTCATCGAAAGTTCTTTTTGACCTGTGTAAACAACTGTTACGATTAACCGGTTTCCATCATAAGCTGCTTCTTTTACAGTCATTGTTAAGCCGTTTTTACTATCTTGTTTATCAATTACTGTCGTAAGTTGATCGTGTTCAATTTTATCTGAGGCAATGTCTCTAAAATCTTTATAAATTGGACCAATTAGGGGAACATTTGATAAGGCTTCCGCCATGCCTGTTGAAACAAATCCAGAACCAAGCAAAGATAGACATAACCCACATGCAACCAAGATTGACCGTTTTGTGGTTCTTTCGGCTTTTCTTTTTTTCTTGGCTTGAAAGATAGCCGCCTTCTCCCTAGCCATTAGCTTTTCAACAGGTACATTTATGTTGTCGATGGACCAATTGAATTTGTCTTTATTCATAAAGATAGCCCTCCTTTAAAATGGGTCTTAACTCTTTTTTCGCCCTATTTAAGTGTGATTTCACGGTTCCTTCCGGGTAATTCATGATGGTGGCAATTTCCTTAATGGACAAATCGTGATAATACCTTAACAAAATAATGGTCTTAACAGTAGGATTTAAGAATTTAAATGCTTCTGATAAATCCATCGAATGCATGATAAAATCAACATTTTCAGAAGCGATTAATTCAGTAAAGATTTCCTCATTATCTGTAGTAAAATGGCGAGACTCTTTCCGAATAAAATCAATCGATTTAAAAACTAGAATTTTTGTAATCCAACTCGAAAAATGTTCAGGCTTTTTTAATGTCTTTATTGAAATATAGGCTGTATAAATTGTTTCTTGATAGACATCAAGAGTATCTTGTTCATTTCTAACATATGCATAGGCTGTTCGATACAACTTTTGTCGAACAGAATCAATCAGTTGTTCAAATGCTTCATCATCACCCTTTTTTGCTTTTTTCACTAATTTTGCTATATCCATTTTGGTTCTCCTCTCCGTTACACAATAAAGTCGAATGAGGAAGTAAATTGGTTGCAAAATAATTAAATATATTAAAATTGTTATCCATTATCTTTTTCCATTTCCTTTAGCCTACGATAAAATGCCGCCTGACTGATTCCTGTAATTGCACATATCTCCTTTACAGTTTTATTGGTAGTTTTACGTAATTCAATGGCATGATTCATACCTTGATGCTTATCTGTATATTTTTTAACTCTTCCTCGATATTTCCCCTTTTGCTTGGCCAATTTAATTCCTGAACGTTGCTTCTCTTTAATCATTTCTCGATCTAGTTCACTAAAGGCTGCCATTACCGTTAAAAAGAATTTACCAGTTGGTGTTCTGGTATCTATTCCTAAGTTTAAAATAACAAAGTGTATATCTCTTTCTCTAAGTTGTTCAACTAACTGCAGTAACTGAATAGTGTTTCGACCAAGACGATCCATTCGTGTCACAACTAATGTATCATTAGGAGCTACCTTGGAAAGAAGTTCATCTAAAAGTGGCTTTTGTTTAGAAACGCCACTTATTTTCTCCTCCACAAGTTCATCTACTCCGTATTTTGTAAGTTGATCAATCTGGCTATCTAGATTTTGATCTTGTGTACTTACTCGAGCATATCCATAAATCATTTTTATCCCTCTTTTAATCTATATTTTTGATAAGTGTTATTGAGAGTCTATTAAGTTAATAATATCAAGGAGCCAAAATTCTATCAATAGAGTACACCCTATTGAGAAGATGGATATGCAATTATGCATATCCTTATTTATTATTTTAATAGTAATAAAATCTAATATATAATTAAAAAGTTTTTAATAAATTAATAAGGAGATGCGAGTATGAAGAAAGTCATAGGACTTATAGTATCATTATTTTTATTATTTTCTACCTATGCACCAACATTTACAGAAGCAGCCGAAGTTTTAAATAAGGTAGGCTGGGTCAAAGAAAATGAGAATTGGTACTACTATCAAAAAGATGGAAGTAAGCAAAGAGATAACATTACTTTGGATGGAATAGAGTATTCCTTTTTTAAAGATGGAAGGCTATATGAAGGGAGAAAACAGGAAGGGAAAGACACTTTACATTATAGTGAACCTGGTAAATTAAAGACCGGATGGAGTTTTTCTGCAACTTCATGGAGCTATTTAAAAGATGGGAAGTATGTGACAGGTACATTTACCTATCAAGGAAAACCATTTGAAATTAATAAGTACGGGGATATGGAAAAGGGATGGATTACACTTCGTTCTGCTGTTAAAAGAATCTATCCAAAGCCAGAAACAAAATTTCTATTTAAATCTAAATCTGTAAAGGATGGAGATGTTTTAGAAGTCATCTCAAAGCAAGGTTTATGGTACCAGGTCAAATATCAAGGAGAAGTCGGTTATGTTCGGGTATTTGAGTCTGTTGTGATTGGTGAATCACCAGTTCGTTCCTGGGATGTAACAAAGGAAGCGACGAATTTATCTCATTTTATGATAACTGAGTATCATAAAGATCCCGAAAAGTACTTTCCGCCCAATATTCAAAAGAAATTTGATAAACAATTAGATAGTGATTTAACTCTTCTTGCGAATGGATTACAATGGATTGATCAATTAAAAGAAGCACTCTATTTAGATAATAAGCAAGGGTGGGTACAAGAAGAAGGAAAATGGACGTATTATAAAAAAGACGGGCAAAGAATTACTGGTTTCCAAGCAATTGATGGGAAACGTTTTTATTTTGGTACCGATGGTTATATGCAAACGGGATGGGTACATACAAATGGATCAGATTATTATCTGGGAACCGATGGTGTGGTGCAAACCGGAATTCAACATATTGATGGGAAAATCTATTATTTCAGTCCATTAGGTTCTGTGCAATCAGGTTTTACAAATGTTGATGGGAAACCATATTATTTTGATGCTTCTCATGAATCAAAAAATGGTTGGATGAAGCAAGAATTTAATTGGTATCTACTACAGCCTACAGGTGCATTACAAACAGGTGATTTTACTTATAAGGATAAGAAATTCTCCTTTAATCAAGATGGAGAAATGATTAAAGGGTGGGTTACATTAGAATCCGTTGTTAAAAAAGTATATCCAGAGCCAGATTTAAAAAAAGTATTGCGTGCAAAACGTGTTAATAATAGTGAAGTGATAGAAGTAACTGGGAAAGTCGGTTCTTGGTATGAGGTTAATTATCAAGGAGAAAAAGGATATGTGCGTATCCATGATGCAATTATTTTTGATCAGGAAGCTAAAAGTCCACTTACGCTGCTTGATGGAAAAGTAAAGATATTTGAAGGTGTATTTAATTATTTAAAAAGTGACGAAACACTTATAAATAACACCATTAAGATTTTAGAAGAAGAAGAACAACGTTGGGTAGATCAGGCAGAAAACTTTGAGAATCTTTCCAGAGACATTAATGATGCAAAGCAAGATGTACAGTATAAAATGCAAGTGATGAAAGAATCACATGATAAATTGCAAGAACTAGTGAATGCAATGAAGGGTGATATAAAAAATCTAACAGTTACTCAAAGAAAAGAACTAGTAAAATTACTTGGGGCTGACGGAAAAGAGTTATTAGATTTTGGTGTAGAAACATACAGTTTTATACTTCAGTACTATGAATCACTTATTGAGGCCTATGTTGGTTATTATCAAGCATTAGATGTAGTTGCGGCCAAAGCCATTGAATGTCAAAATGAGATTAATAAAGACATTCATCAAATCACATTGAATATGCAAGAGTTATCGAAGGGATTTTCTGGTGTAGTTAAAGATTTAGGGCCAGTTGTAAATAGTTCCATTCGTTTGAAGCATTCTATTGATGAAGCAAAACCTGGTATGGAGGAACTTGTACAGGTAACAAGAAAAAATGTTCCAGTCATTGCGCAAGATTTACAAGCGTTAGATGCGAAAGTCCCAGGATTCTTCACAGATTTCAATATGGGAATAGATCTTGCAAATATCTTTATGGACTCGGCTAATAAAATAGCAAGTCATAAAGTTGATGTATCTGCTGCAGCTAGAAATATTGGTAATATTGATTTAAGTAGTGCATTGTATGATTTGGGTGGAGATCCATCTCGTATCTATAATCGTGCGAATGATGGGGATTTATCATTCGTATTGGGCATTACACCAATAATTGGTACAGGAAAAGAAATTGGACAACTTATCAAAGGTGAAGACTTAGTAACAGGTCAAAAATATGGTCCAGATGATTATGCATGGGGCACATTGGCCGTCGTATCTGGTGGTACAACACGAGTTGTTGGTAAAGTTGTAGGGAAGATTGGCGATCTTGAAAAGAAAGGAAAAGCACTTGAAGCAGCTGCTAAAGGTGGTCGTTCTGGAGAGATTGTTCTGGATAAGGTTCAAACATATGAACAAGCAAGAAATAAAGCAATGAGTTTATTGGGAGATTTAGGGGCTAATTCACAACCATTTATAGGAACAATGGAAAAAAGCGCTGGTTATGGTAAAATTGTTGGTAGAAAAACAGCCGATAATAAAGCTAGATGGCGTTTAGACTATGATCCTAATAAAGGAATGCATATCAATGTAGAAGATTTTAGAAATGGAAAGAAAGAGCAAGCAATAAAATATGCAATTCCTTTTGAAGGAAATGAAGAAACTTTTAAAGCATTATTAAAACATTTAAATAATTAATCAGGTGATAAAATGGCAACATTATTAGAAGAATGTATAGAGGCATTAGGAGTAAATATTGAGATTTTAGAAGAAACACAAGGAAGAACAATAATAAGAAAATTTGAAAATACATTTCCTATCACATTTTGGGGAAGAATTGATTGGGAAAATATTCAAAAATATGTTGAGCTATACAATGAGGATGAAATAAAAGCATATTTACAGAATTGTTTTGGAACATATTCTCATATGGTATATCTTATTTGGGATGACGCGACATTACCAGTAATTAAGACAGAATTGCATCAAGTTTTGGAAGTAATATATGATGTTACAGCTGTTAGTTTTGATACATGGATATACTCACCAGATATAGGGTTTGTTATTGAATATCATCATGATGGTGATATTCGTATTGGAGACATAAAAAATATTATTAAATAAATAGTTTTTTATAAACAAACGTAGGATCATTGATTCCTACGTTTGTTTAGTGTTAAGTAAAAATTTAATCACCTGAAAGTATTAGGAAATACGGGTAACTATGACAGATCCTAGATGGCCTCAGGAAGACGGATGGGTCAAAATGGCCCATAATGTAAATGGTGTGGAAATACATTATGTTAAAAATACAAAAACTGGTGAATTTGATGATTTTAAATTTAATGATAAAAAATAAATAAGGGGCATTTATTATGAAAGTAACTTGTTTGTACAACACTGGAGATTATCTAACAAAGGCAACCGAGGAAATATTTAATTTAGTTATTAAAAAGGAGTATATTGTTTATGGCATATGCAAGTTACAAAGTGGTGAGTTGACATATTTAATTTTAGGAGAACGTGAAAATATGCCATCATGGTATCCAGCAGAATTATTTAAAATATCCGATGCCCTACAACCTTTAGAATGGTACTGTGCAGATCACAGACATGCTAAAAATACATATATAGATTATATATGGGGATATAAAGAGTTAGCTTTGGATGATACACACGCTCTTGGATTAATAGAAAGAGAAAATAAAGATATGGAACTATTTTTAAAGCGTAAAGCTGAAATTGATGAATTTGAGGAATTGTAATAGTAAATGAATGAATTCGTTTACTTATAAAAAACGTAGGAATTAAATATTCCTACGTTTTTTTGTACATAACATTTAAATAAACACCTTGTTTTTTGAAAAAGTTGAAGGATTAAATGGAAGATTTTCTGGTATTCGATTTGAATCAATATGATACTTTCCAAATCGATTTACGTGCGCTGTCATGTAAGGACTCAAATAACAAATCGTTTCACCTATATATCAATCTAAATTAATATAGATTACCTATAATAACATGAAGTGTTCATATAGTGGACACCTTTTATTTTGTAAGAGAAAAAGCATTGCAACTTTTTTTCAAACAGTTAATTTTTATTTTAAATCCCACAATAAGAAAAATTATCTATGATTATTAAAGTGGCCCACCTTCAAAACCGATTGGCCATCCATTGTCTTTAAATTTCACTTTATACTGCAACTCATAAGTGCCATCATAAATAAATGCTAAACTGAAACCTGGCAATATATAATCGTCAATATTAGCCATCTTTCCAAAAGATATTGTGGATAGGTAGTAGTTCTTCATTTCTTGATTAGGGAAGAATTTCTGTAGATATTTTAATGCACAGCTTATATGGAGATAGAGTTCATCGAATATTTTTTCTGCCATATCAATACTCTCAACATTGGGATTTTCGTTATTTCCTTGAATGATAACTTCTACATCTTCCCACTCTCCGATATTCATACTACAAAACCACCGTGCCTGTATGAGATACTTCTCATTTTCGCATACAGTAGGATTAACTAGGTTTAATTTTTTTACCTCATCTTTAGTTATCGGTTTATCAAGAATGAGCTTTTTATACAGAATATCTTTGATGTTAGAGATAATATACTTAGATTTATTTATTTCTAAAGAGTCCATTTCCCACCTCATAAATTATAAAATAAAGTAAATTCCCACTTAATTATATCATCATCCTAATTGAAAATTCCGCCTCATTCCTTGCTACCGATAATGAGACGTTATGTGAACATTGCATGCATAGAATATACAACCTAAAATACAGAACATATCACTTCTCTCAAATGGTACAATAAGGAAAAAAGGGGGTTCTGAATAATGTCTTTAGGAACCACTATTTCTTACACTATTATTGCGATAATTATTGGCGTACTGTTTGGCGGGATTATACGTATAATTCGGCATACCAGCAATCGTAAAAAGCAAGATCCAGTTGAGCAAAAGTTAGATAAGATTATTCAACTGTTAGAAAAACATAACAAAGATTGACCATCGCTCCAAACAGGAAGGGGCTGCTTTAATATTAGGAGGCGAAAAAATATGATTAAACAGGCTAGTAAAAATGATCTTAATGAAATTCTAGTAAGATCAAATAATGCTTTATACGAAGGAACTGCTAAGACCTTTAAACCTACACATGAACGGGTAAAAGAAATTGTACAAACAACATTAGAGCAAGGGGCATACTACCTAGTATCCAAAGATGGTGACGACTTAAAAGGATGGATTCTAATTGGCAGTGGTAAAGATTACTTTTCACAAGAAAGTGTAGGATTCATTTACGAATTATACATTTTACCAGAGTATCGTGGCCAAAAGCTTTCAAAGAAATTGATGCAAGCAGGTATAGACGAATTGTTTTTAAAAGGATATAAAGAAATACGATTAAATGTTCATGTAAAGAACTTTGCAAGAGAATTATATAAAGAACTTGGTTTTATAGATCGACAGATTTCAATGAGTTTAACCTGTAAATAATGAACTTTCGATAAAGAAAATTATGTAAATAAGTAGTCTAAATAGATAGCTTATTTTATTTTTTGCTTAGCGTGGTTTTTTTCTAAACTACTGACTGTACCTTGACTTTTAAAAAATGATAGGAGTGAAACACATGTATTATAAAAAAGATAGAGATTTTCCACCAATGAAGTTCCAATTAGATGAAAAAGTATCGTTTAAATTCGGAAATAAGATGCTCATTGGAACAATTGACATTAGAGATTTTGGCGGCTCGATTGAACACGACTATCATTCTTATGATATTCTTGTCAAAGAAGAAAACATGCTATATAAACACATTCCAGAGCGTGATGTTTTCAAACTTACACATTCGGAAAATTCCCACTAGGAAAATGGAAACTATAAATGGTTTTGATTCAACTTTTTTATAAACGGTACGGCTTTATTTTAATTTTACATTAAGGGGTACCAACGCATGCCCATCAAGCTAAGCTTATATAAGTTTAATTTCATATGAGAGTTTTTCTTTTTTCTAAAGATCCAGTGTAAGTTCTTTAAAAATTTGCATACGAAATAAACCCTATCGGGTTTGATTTTTTTGATTACGCTACATGATTTTGAGATATAGAAAAGTTGTATACGACACCTAAGATATCAAAGACTGTTTTCTTCTCATACCTATGAGATTTTCGTCCGTTTTTCTGTAAGAGATTGAACAGGCGAAACAATATCTTTGTTAATTCTTGAGTGTCTTTTTCTAGAGAGTGATATATTAGCGGAAAATAATCTTTTATGATATAAATCGCTTTATATTCGCTTAATTCTCGTTTCTTCTTGATGAGGAGTAATTGGCGCATTTGAAACATGGTGGAGGAACAAAGAAGGATACTAATTAATTGTCCATATAAATGACATTCTAGCCGTTCTAATTTTATAGAATTACAATGATGAATACGAAAAAATGATTTCCATGTTTTAAATATCAATTCAATTTGCCATCGTAAGGAGTAAAAATCGTATACTTGTTCCCTTGGTAGGTATCCCGAAGGGATATTCGTAATGTAAAAGTTGATGGCACTAAGTCGCTTACTGCGTTCTTTATAGGTGATTTGCTTCTTGTGTTCTTTAAAGGCTAAGTCCTTTTGTCTACGTTTCATTTGCGTTTTAGTTAATTTATACAGAATAAGTCTTGCAGGAAGTTTTTGATACATTCCAATATAAATCTCAGGAATCTCATATGTTTCACCAGACTGTAATTGGTCAATGAATTGCTCCATATCTAGTTGGACGTACTCAGATTGCTTTTTTATTGTTCCATTTTGAAAGTATTCAGGCTCTCTATTCTTCTGATATATACGAGTATTGAGCTTTAATCGTGAAATAAAATAAGCACCACACTCGTCTATCGTATGCAGATCTTTCAAATCAAAATATCCTAAATCACGTATACATACATCGTGCGGTTGAAGAGACGTTAAGCAAGTAGAACCATAAGTTTTATCATTGTGCTTTCCAGACCCTACATGAACATGTAAAAACTGACCACTAAGTAAATCATACTCTAGTTGAATTTTCACACCAGCACTATGACCACTACCTCCTGAACCTTGATATGTAGAAGCAAATTTATCTGGAATCTGAAAATGTGTAGAATCCAATACACGAATACTGCGAAAATGGTTTGTATATAAAGTTGAAATCTTACTAGATGTACAGAGTTGGTGGTGGAGTAAAAAGGTTAATATTTGTTGTGAAAACTGCACAGCCTGAGAATTAAATCGTTGATTGAGTCCTTCTGGACTCATAGAAATACCTGTATTCGTTTCTAAGCGACTACATAATTGTGTCAATGAAGTATGAGCTATATTTTGGCTTAACCAAACACATAGAGCCACTAAATCTTGAGCACGGTATTTACTTTTTCGTTGAACAAATCCTATCTCTCTAGCTAACTGTTCTAAAACATGTGGTGATATATATCGTTGTAATTCTTTAGAAAACAATTCTAGTTCATCTAAAATCGATAAATTCATACAAAAGCGCCATCCTTTCTGTATATTTCTACAAAAAGAATAGCGTTTTTTTCGCTTTATGAATACAATTTCTTTTTCGTTTGAAGATGACAAGATGTGAATAATCAAGATAAAAGGTCATCCGCTAAATTTAGCGGATGACCTTTTATCTTCCTCGATGTTTTGCTTTTCGTTTTTGAATTTTCAGTTGTCTCTTTTTTTCTTTTAATTCTTCTTTTTTTTGACGTGTAATACATTTCTTCGTTTTCTTTTTTTGTTCTAATTCTATTCTCAATGCTTCATACGATTTGTTAGAAACTCCTTGATTTTTCATCTCTTTAGCTGCTAATTTTATCAACCTTTTAGGATTGATGGTCT
The DNA here is from genome assembly GCF_008042405.1 of Bacillus sp. SH7-1. Taxonomy (NCBI): domain Bacteria; kingdom Bacillati; phylum Bacillota; class Bacilli; order Caryophanales; family Bacillaceae; genus Bacillus; species Bacillus sp. SH7-1. Next base: position 44,454 of record NZ_QNUD01000012.1, on the reverse strand, counting down.
TCTTTTTTTGGTTACCAATAGAGTTTTTAACACCTGATGTACTATTTAATAACGGAATCAAATCATGAAAAATAAAATCCAATACTTCACTATCTTTGGGTTCTGATCTAAAAGTATACTTACATACCTTCAATTTATTATTTTCCATCATTTCAACTATTCCAATCCAAAATTGTCCATCAAAATAAATTGTAAGTTTCATTGAAAATCCCCCTTTTTACTACATGAGTAATGGACATCCCAGGGGGGAAGGTTACTGACAATAATTATTAAATTATTGCGTTCGGACTACCAACCGAACTGTGTTTTTTTACTCTACACTTATTATATTTCAAAATTCAGATTTGTAAACTTTTAGATAATATCAACTAGGTTAAATTATTTTCTTTTAACATCTACAAAAGTATATTCGAGTAATCATTCATTAAATTTCTTATTAATCACCAAAAATTAATTATCACGAGGGAGAGGTACGGAACCTTTTAGTAAAGAAATTACTTATTCTCGAAAACAAAAAATGAATTAGATCTCCATAAATAATTGTCTTTTATAACAACGAATTTCATTTTTATTACAAGTTAGGACAAGATCTCGTTCTGGGGGAGTTGTATTTTCTTAGCTTGATAGCGATGGGGTAGGCTCCCTTGTTAACTTAGGGGTAATTTATGTCGTATTTAGCAATTATTAATTACATAATGCAAATGATTGTTTACGTTTTGTTAGTAATCATTTACAATTACAGTAATTGTAAATGAGGAAAGGGAAATTATGATGCTAGAAAACAGAGTTAGAGAATTACGAGCACGATTTAGATGGACTCAGCAAGACTTGGCCGATGCAATTGGGGTCACAAGGCAGACAATTGGATTAATAGAAAAAGGTGATTATTCTCCATCTGTCACTATGGCGTTAAAAATAGCTGCTGTATTTCAAGTTACCGTAGAAGAGGTTTTTTATTTAAAGGGAGAGGATCGATTATGATAAAACAGGTTTTAAGATCCCCACTTATAGGGGCCAGTATATTTGTGCTGATTATTGCATTTTTACTATTTTCTCTTATGAATACACAAGTCATTTTAGCAAAGTTATGTTTCGGGATTTTAGTGACGGTTACTTTTTTATGGCTCATTCTCACAAGGATTTATAACCGAAAGAATCCTCATGATAAGATTAGGTTATTTGGTTTTATACCATCTGAATTTCGTGAAATAGATGAAGGGCAGCAGTGGATAACCTATAAGGCTTGCCGAAGTGTGTATATTTACTATAGCATTGCGCTTCCAGTAACGGCAGGGATTTGCTTCCTCTTTTCTCAACATAATTTTGTACCATTATTGTGCATTGGTTTACTAGGTGCAGGTCAATACATTGTCTATTGGTTAACTACTGTTCTTATTTTAAATCGTATTTAACAAAGGGGATGAAACAATATGGTGGAGTGGGCTCAAAATGCGGGTGCATTATGGCAATATGTAGTGTTATTTCTTTTAGCTTTTGCCCCATGGATGGATGTATCAATCGTTGTACCACTTGGTATCGCATGGGGGTTACAACCATTTGCAGTAGGAGTAACAGCATTTACAGGAAATCTTATCTTGGTTCTATTACTCGGTTTTTTCTTTAAACAGTATGCAAAATGGCAAGCAGCAAGAAAACTAAAAAAAGGTATAACAACACCTTCTAAAAAAGAAACCCGCTCAAGAAAAATATGGGAACGATATGGTATTCCAGGTTTGGCTCTTCTAGCTCCAATTCTCGTAGGAACTGATATTGCAGCCGTATTAGCTTTAACATTTGGATCTAACCGGACACACGTCATAAGTTGGATGACGGTCAGTCTAGCAGTATGGACAGTCATTTTTACAGTTGCTGCGATGTATGGGTTTAGCTTTTTAAATATTATTTAGGATATCATGATGATTTTAGGTAATCTAAAATCGCTCACTACCTAAAATTATGGAGTGATATAGTGAGTTCATATAATATCAAGACAAAAGCTTTGACCAAAAATATTTAAAGACTCAACTAGCTGTATGATATGGTCATAGTACCGTAGCTCACGAACTTATATGGGTAGAGACACATTGCTATCAAGCTAATATTTTGAAGCATCCCCAAAACAAAAAAATTGTACATTTTCATCTGGAGATGTCAATTTTCTCGTTTTGGGGTATTTGCTTTTCTTAGGTTGATGGCATGGGGTAGCGTCAGGATTTTGCGAATTTACAACGTTAAAGTAGAAAACCGTGTCTCAATAGATTAAGGTTATACGGAGTTCAAAACAGAAGACTTGTAAAAATATTAGAACGAAAAATGCATCGCTATTGAACGGCGGTGTATTTTTATCTTACAAAAATGTAATAAAAGTACGATAGTTATTTTGTAATGCCGTGCTTATACTGTTATTAAGGAAACAAAATCACATTGAATGAGCAAGGAGACTAGACATTATGACTGTTACACACATTGTATTTGGAGATTCAGCATTTGGGAATTTAAAGCACGCTTTCCAACAAAGAAATGAAAAAATTATTTGCGTGAATGATGATTTTTCAATAGGGTCGTTAAATTTTACAGACGGAATGCGAGCTAGGAAGAAATGGCTTAAAGAGGTGTTGACATCAACAGGGCAAGAATCAAACTTAGACTATGTGGAATGGGTGGAAGCAAAACTAAAGCAAAACCCAAAAATAGAAGAGGTTCCAAGTAATAGCAAGGTAGTTTTATGGTACGGAGAAAATGCTTCAGACGTTGTTGGAGTGAGTTATGTAGTAGCACTACTTCAAGACAAAGGCATAGAATTTTCAGAAGTGAACGTTACAGATTTCAGCCGCCGCATTGATTATAAAGTTCAAGATGAACACGGAAAGGAACTGTTTCATATGTTTAAAAGTTTGGCAGAAGTGCCGTCCGAGTTTATCCTAGGTGCAATTCAAATGGAAAAAGAGTTGTCTCAAGAACAGGTTCAAGAATTAGTGCAGGATTGGGAAAACTACTCGCAATCTAACGGATTACTGAGAGTGTTGGAAAACGGAAAAATAGTTACGGAATCAGAAGATTATTATGACACAGCTATTTTAGAACAGGCTACCCAAGAGTACCAACAAGCTGTTGTCATCGTTGGAGAAGTAATGGTGAAAAGCGAACAACGTATGGGCGATACTTATTTAAACTTCCGTGTGCAGCAGTTAATCAAACAAGGAAAATTGATTTTTAAAGGGAATTTCTCAAAAATGGAAATTCGTTTACCATAAATTTCAAAAAAAGGGGAGGCAAGGCTCCCTTTTTTTGTGCTAAAATAAATATATTATGCATCAACGGATTGGTATTAATCAAAGGAAAAAACCTGATTAAGTACAGATGAATAAACCCTATTGAGACACAGTTTTAACATTGTAAGTAGCTTAGCGTTGTAAATCAGCATTTTCGGGACTGAACCTCTTAATCAACTTCCAATAACGATAATTATGTAAATCAGCTGTCCAAATGGATAGTTTATTTTATTTTTTGCTTTGTGTGTTTTTTTTTAATGCTGTTGGTGCCTTGGCTTAAAAAATGTTAGGAGTGAAGCTCATGTATTGTGAAAAAGATAAAGATCTTCCACCAATGAAGTTCCAATTAGGTGAAAAAGTTTCATTTAAATTCGGAAATAATATGCTCGTCGGAATAATTGACATTAGAGATTTTGGCGGCTCGATTGAACACGACTATCATTCCTATGATATTCTTGTCAAAGAAGAAAACATGCTATATAAACACATTCCAGAGCGTGATGTTTTCAAACTTACACATTCGGAAAATTCCCACTAGGAAAATGGATACTATAAATGGGGTTACAGAAATAAAAGGTGTTTTCACATATAAAAAACACCTTTTCAGTCTACAACTATTTTTTAATAGGTTAATACTTTTTTCTATAGTCTAAAACATTTTTTAAATCAAACATTAGAATTATAACTTAACTCTGTATTTTTATTAGGAACAGCAAAATGTTGCTTTTCTAAGAGAGCTTTTTGGAATATAAACTTTATCGTTTTCAATTTTGTATTCAATATCATTCTCTTCTAATATTTCAGTGTTAACAGTATGTATACTATCGCCCCATCTAACGAATTCTTCATTTTGATTTTTTTGATAAAAATAATATGCTATTAACAAGCTGAAAATTAACAAGCATAAAAGAACAATAAATTTCTTTTTCAAATGTATTCCCCCCCAATTGATTTAAATTATAACATCGTTTATTAAATTAAACTGCCAGTTAGCGGAAGAAGGAAAACTGACATAATAACATTTTGATTCAACTTTTTTATAAACGGTACGGCTTTATTTTAATTTTACATTAAGGGGCACCAACGTAAAAACACGGTTTTTATACGCTAAGATATTTTTATAAGTAAAAACTCTAACATAAAAAATAATTATTTACGACGCCTTCTCTTTGCTTTTTTTCGTCGATTTGTTTGACTATATTTTTTTATAGGAGTGCTTTTATTTTTCTTATAATCGGGTAACTTGAGTATAAGAACAGAAATTGCAGTAAAAATGCAAAATATAAGCATTGCAATGATCCAGAGGTTAATGTCATATTCATATAACTTACTAAAATACTTTTTGTGATGAGTAATATAACTTACATTACTGTCAATTGCTTCAAGGGTGTAGGGAATTACCAAAACGTAACCAATTATCATAACAAATGTTCCAAGTAGGAAACTAGCTATATGTCTTATCAAGTTCAGTTCTCCTTTAATTATGTTTTCTATATAAATTCATATAGAATATAACGTATTTCTGCAAAGATTGTCTTTATTTAAAATAATAATATAAATTTCTATTAAGTTGATAGTGCATGTGGTGATTTCATGGAAATGAATATCTAAATTGAATATTTTAAAAAGCGTAGAAAGATTAAATTCCTACGCTTTTTCTTCTTAATAAATATTTACTGTTGTTCTAAATTTTTTATATAAGATTTCACAGCTTGCAATAAGAATTCTTCCTGCCCTATACCTGCACTCGCTGCCATTTGAACTATTTTCTGCTTAAATTCATGATCTGCATGAAAAGTTAATGGCTCTACATTACTTTTAAAGTAAATTCCTTCAACATGTGGAAGTATCGTACCGGATTTCATATGAGAATGTAAGTATTTAATCTCTTCTTGAAATTGCAACGGATCAACTTTTAATACGAAAGGTTTAATTTCTAATTTAATAGTATCAGATGAAACACTCAATCGCATATTTGTGACTCCTAGCTCTTTATAAAATAAATTTATTAAATTATAAGTAATGGAATTAAATAGTTGAGGTTTTTTTAATGAAAAAGATAAATACCCTCGTTTTGTAATTACAGCTTGCTTACGGAAAGGTTCAAAGGAGTAATCATGTTCTTTATACGTGGATAGAGGGAAAATTTCTTCGTCTTCTGTAAGAATCTTACCGTCTGCTCCATTGATTTCTATTACTCTCGCTATTTTTCTGGTATGTTGATGTGTTAATAATTGATATAAATATATATCTTCGTCTTGAATCTTAGCAATGAATGTTTTTCGCTCTTTTGATGTAGTTTTTTCATAAGTAAGTTGAAAAGTTTCAAGGTCATCTTTATCAATGATATATACTTCTTTTCCACGCTTTTCAATCTTTGAAGCAGGTAGTTTTCCAGATTTGATATATGTAAAGACAGTAGATGGTGCTACATTAAGAATCTCAGCTGCTTCTTTTGTACTATAACCCTCAATCTCTTCGTTATTTTTTAAACGTTCAATATCCTCTAAATAAAAAATCTTACTACCGAATTGCTTCCAGTTATCTTTATATACACATTCTATTAATCCATCTTTTTCTTTCTTTAAAATTGTTTGTACCGTTACTCCTAATAAGTCGGCTGCCTCTTTTGTCGTTACAGTAGGTTTTGTAATGAACAATAAATCTTGTGTCATGAAAGGACACCTCCATAACTATTGTTTACTAGTGTTTTAGATATGTATATATAATATCAGAATATGAGATATATTTAAAATGAGAAATAAAATTTATTAAATTTCTTATAAATTATTGTATTTTTAAGGAATTTTAGATTTGATTTATATCTTAATTTAATTTTAAATTTATCTTCTTTGTAAAACAGATTTGAAATCTAATGTATTAACTATTAAATAATATCTATTTACTAATAATTTATAAAAAAATATATGTATGTTTAGATAGAGAAGAATATAGGATTCTTACAGAAAGAATATGAATTATCATTTGTATAATAGATAGAAGTGAAATAAAATAAGACTTATAGGTAATAAAGAGAATTATATTCATAATCTTCAATAGGAGAGGTGAATTCGAATTATGGGTAATAACAATACAAAAGAAAATGTACCTATTATAAACAATAAAAGTAAGTATATGAATACATATGTAGAGAATATAAGTGGTATCATTCCATTTCTGCATAACAATCGTTATGTAGATAAAGTGGAAGAGAAGATGGAGGTTGCAGAAAAAGAGGGAAAGAGTAAATATACGTATTTAAGTGATATAGAAGTCATTTATCATTTTGTGCATTTACAAAAAGATATGGATGAAAAGAAGAATAGAAAAGAGGATACGAAAAAGAGTTATGTGTCCGAAATCTTGTCATTTTGTCAGTGCATGGTGCAGCACGCAGAGGAATTCGAATTGAATGGGGAAGAGGTACAGCAAAACGACTCTTTATTAAAAACATTGCAACCTTGGCATATTCGTAAATATAATGCTTGGTTGAAGCAGGTAGAGAACGGTAGAAAAGGAGATACGTACGCGGTCGCAACACTTGCGAAGAAAACAGTACTCATTCGTTCTTTTTTAAAACATCTTCATGTTTTTTCATATATTGAGAAGCCTCTTCATGAGGAACTGCAGCGCGCTAATGTAAATGAACAGGATCGGCCAAATCGGGACCTATCCTATGATGAAGTAATGAAAATTTTAGGGTTTTATAAAGAACAAGGGCATTTAGTAAACTATACAATTTTACTAGCTCTAGCCAGTACTGGTGCAAGAATTCAAGAATTGTGTACCGCGAGAGTAAAAGACTTACATTATGACGGAAAGTATTGGTTAAAAGTCACAGGAAAAGGAGATAAAGCACGTGAACTTTTCATTCCTGAGCATTTATTCCAATGTATTAGCGAAATGAGACGGAGAAGAGGATTCCAAACTATATTGGATCAGGGAGATGAATGTCCTTTATTCTTAAATCAAAGAGGGAATTTTTATAATCCGAAAACGTTATCAAATCAGGTAACAGATATGATAAAAAAGACACATTTAGATTTTCTAAAGTATCGTGAAAATCCTGTAACGGCACATACATTTCGTCATGCATTTGCAATCATGGCAGTTGAACAAGGAAATGCGGATCTATATCATTTAATGCAAACACTGGGTCACGAAAATATCCAAACAACAAAAATCTATTTAGAGAAACATATGAAAAGAAAGAATAATGTGGGGACTTCATTTGCGGATATGTTGATCTGAGATTTTAATATAAGAACCTAATTTTATTATGTGTTTTTTATATAATTAACAAGGGTTTTATTGGTATGAAAAAACAATAAGAAAGTGATTCGATTCTATTGATAAAAAAATACATTCAATCAAAGTACTTTTGTAGTTAAGTTTAGTGACAGCTTGTAAATTAGGGGCTACACTTGGAATAGATACATTAGTACGTGCGATTGGCTCTGTCAGTGGAGAGAGCCAATCCCTCAATGATTAATAGTTGAAGCAAACTGACTTTTAAAATTAGATATTTTCCTATCTAATTTCATTGCTACTGCCTATTTTTGGGTGGGAGTCTTACTGTTGAATTTGGAGGTTTTTGAAAATAAAAGAGCCTTTTTAAAATAGGAAAACAGGCTTTAAAAGCTTAAATAAGAATTAAAAGTATGAATATATTTTTGGGTCAAGAGGTGGGAGAATTGGGATATTTAATTTTAGCATTTATGGTTGCAGTTAGCGTATATTTCCTAGTTTTTGATAATCCTTATATAACTATTTTTATTATATTTCTCATCATGGTAGGGAAATCGTTATATGACAGCAGAAAGAAGCAGCAGTAATCAAGAATACAGGGGCAATAGGGGAGTAAGGTAGCGAATTATTGATATAATATAAATTATAAAGTAGGTGGTTTTTGAAAATAATTCTTGAAAATGTTAGTACGATAGGGGCACTCGCTTTTCTATTTTTAATAATTTATCTTGCGACAAATCCTAAAGATGTAAGCTTGCTAACAATCCCAGCTTACTTTGGTGGAATGTGGGTGACTCATCGGCTTACCGAAAATGGATTTCAAGGTACATTTATTTATACGAGTTGATTAGTAATCTACGTCGTTATAATGATTTGCCTTTTCTTCGCTTCAATCCGTTTAGGCATACGTAACATAAGATATATTAAAGAGAAAATAAGAAAACGTGGAGCTATAAAAAAATAACGCAAAGAGAAACCGTCCTTACAGGCGGTTTTATTGTTATACTGAAGTGCAATTTAGATTATTTTACATGTGAGGAGGGTTAATTATAGAGTACTCAAGAATCTACACATTACGAAATGGCCAAGAAAAATCAATAAAGGTAGAGCCCTGGCGTCCATTTAGAGAAGAAATGAATGTGTTAGGAATTCAGGATCCAGATGTGTTTCAAATTTAGTTAGTGGAATATGGTAAAGAGAGAATGAAAAAGAGTTCTCCTAAAAACAATAGAAGAAAATAGTTTACGTATAAATATTATAATTAAGCACATGTTATATACAAATATAGTGGAGGTGCAACTATGAATATTCAAAGACACGAAAGTAATACAAATGAAATTCTTATTTCTGCTGCTGCAAGTGCCATTGAACAAATGAAGTATGAAATTGCCCGTGAATTAGGAGTCACACTTGGACCTGATACATCATCACGTGCAAATGGATCTGTCGGTGGAGAAATTACAAAGCGCTTAGTTCGAATGGCGGAAGAACAATTATCAGGACAATACAGATTACATTAAGTTAAAATAACAACAGGAAAAAGGCTCCATAAAACGGATTCTTTTTCCTGTTATTTATATAAAATCTGAAAATTAATTTTTATAACTTAAAAACGCCCTTTCAAATTCCTTTATAAGAGGTTTTATTCAATAAGGTAATACAATAGGGCTAAATTTAAAATAATCAATTACAAGTAGATTAAGAGCTATTTTATATATTCTTATTATATTTTATAAAATTTTTACTAGTTTATTAAAAATTTATAATTAGTGAAGTCATCTCTTTAATTAACCATTGATATTGATCGATAAATGGGGGTCACCATATCATTTCGGGAGTCTGATAATCAAGCGGCTTAATTCAAAAAAATGAAACCCGTTAGGGTTTATTTCGTATGCAAATCTTTAAATTCCCTACACGTAACCTTTAGAAAAAAGAAGCAACCTCTACTATGATTGATGTTGTATGAGCTTAGCTTGATAGAGATGGGGTTTACCGTATGAAAAAATATAGATTGGGATTACGTCGCCCCACCATCCGTTAATAAAAGCGGAAAGTCGAATCTTCAACTAGCTTTAGATGGCGGGGTACCTTTTACAACAGGATAGCTACAAAATTGAGTTGCATTATTTAACGCAAAAAGAACCTGGAGCAATGGTTGAAATACCAGCCAATAAACATGATGAATTTACTAAAGCATTACATGGTTTAGTAGAATCAGGAGAAAGTTTTAGAAACGACAAAGAGCTATATAAACATAAACAGTATAATAATTTTAGAAACAACTATTGGAAAATGAGAACGCGAGAACATATAGAAGGGAAATAAAAAGATGAATGACAAGATTATTTCAATCATTACCAAATATGAAAAAAATGGCGATTTTATGGGAGGGATAAATGAAGATACAATTCGAGAAGCAACACAAATGCTAAACATTAATTTCCCAGACAGCTATCATTGGTTTTTAAAACAGTACGGTAGCGGCGGACTGGATGGTATGGATATCCATGGTTGTGAGACAACAGCTGTGGATTCTTCCGTTGTTTACCACACCAAGTTATATAGAGAAACATATAACCTTCCTGAACAATACATTGTTTTAAATGATATCGATGGTACTGTGACATGTTTAGATACCAATCAAATGAAAGATGGCGAGTGCCCTGTTGTTTTTTGGAGTCGTTTTTCAAAGGAACTGTATACCATTACTTATGAAAACTTCAGCGACTATCTATTAGATTCTTTACAAGAATCTGTAGATAATTTGTATGATGAGGATTAATTGATTATAGAATACTAAGAATCATATTTTATGTAATAATATATATTTATAGGTTTCATATGATTTTATTTTTTTGATTTACAAAGAAAAAGCCGATTATCTCTCTAAACTTAGAGTAAACGGCTTTTTTTCTATGGAAATTTGCCTAGCGTACGAAATTCGCGTTTTGTTGGTGCTACTCCATCGCCATCAAGCTAAAATTTTAGAGCACCCCCAAAACGAAAATTTTTTAATCCTACTAGTACACGCAAGGTTAGAAAATTATTTACAAGAATTTAAACCATTAAAATAGGAATTAGTTTATATTAAAATTAGTTACATAGATTGAATATTGGAGGTATAGAATTAAGTTGGAAAAAGAATTTATGGTAATCAATAGCTTTTCTGGTGAAAATTTGACTGGAAATCCTGCAGCTGTTTTTTTTGAACCCAGTGGTTTAGATAATAATACTTTGCAAAACATCGCTAAACAGATAAATCTTGTGGAGACAGTATTTGTATATCCCTCTTATAATGCGGATTTTCTATTTCGTTATTTTACTCCTAATAAAGAAGTATCGCTTGCTGGACATCCAACAATCGCAGCATTTATGGCACTAGTAAATTCCAAGAAGATTGATCTCAGTAAAAAAAATATATATCAAATTGAAACTCAAAATGGAATACGTGAAGTTGTTATTGAAAATGTTAGAAATCAAGTGCTTGTAAAAATGAAGCAAAGCTCTCCTAAGTTCATTTCACCAATAATAAACAAAAAGACAATAGCCAATACTTTGGGAATTAATGAAGCAGATATTGCTTTCAATCTTCCAATTCAAACGATTGATTTAGGCGTGAAATATTTAGTGATAGCAGTAAATTCTTTAAATGCATTAATGTCAGTTAAACGCGATATTCAATTGTTACAAGAGTTGTGTGAGAACTTGGGTGTTCGCGAAGTACAAATATTCACATTTGATACTTATGGAGAGGATTTTGATTTCCACACTAGAAATCTATGCCCTAGGGAAGGCATGGAAGATCCTGCTTGTGGAATGGGAAACGCTGCTGTTGGAGCATATCTTGCCAATAATTATTATAATAAGCAAAAGTGTATTCACCTTCGAGCTGAGCAAGGTACGATTGTAAAAATGCCTTGTTTAATAGAATTGTTTATATCCAAAAAAGAAAAAGATATAGAACTTTATATAGGTGGTACTGGTAAAAAAGTGGTTGAGGGTAAGTTCTTTATTTAATTTATAGTAGGGACATCAATCTAAGATGAATTTATATCTATAATTCCCAAAAAACGCTATTCTTTTTGTAGAAATATAGATAGAAAGGATAACGCCTTTTTTGCTTTATGGATAGTGCAAAACTTTAGTTTTATAGCGATGTAGCGGTACCAAATAGCCGTTTAATAATTATTTATGCCACCTTTATATATCTATATAATCAAACGTTATTACTCATTTTTAATTGCTCTAAAAGATAATCACAGACATTCACAAAAATACATTGTTTTTTTAAACTTAATAATAAGTATTTCAATTCAAATTCTTGATAAAAAATCTTCGTGATATATAGTTTAAACTCATCTAAATTAGGCTTTTCTGGGCTGTATAGCATATCTAAAGGAAGTTTAAATTTAGAAAATAAATGATCGTTTTGGGCAAAAATCGAAACTTCTTCTCTAGTTAATCGATCATGAAATGCAATTAAAATTTTTCTTAAGGCATTTACTTGTTCTTCTTCAAATTCATGATCTATAACAAATCTATAAAATGGGAATTCATCTGACTGGATCATACTTTGCATAAGTCTAAATTGATATCTTAATAAAGTCACTTCTTTGATTAAATCCATATTTCTCCTCCTTTATTTCCCTAAATTAACCAGTTTATCATAACAATTTATAACTTGAAATACAAATACTTATGATATATCACCCATACAATTTTTATTAACATAACCTATCATTATCAATAGTTAACGATGTATAAAATTTTCGTTATGGGGGTAATTAAAACTATTAGCTTGATAGCGATGGGGTAACGCCACATGCCCATTAACTTAAGATTTTAAAGTAGCCCCTAAACGAAAATTTTTCTTTTTTTAAATTGATTGATAGTAAACAAGAAAGGTTGGCAAATTACCAATCTTTCTCGTTTGGAGAGTTTTAATTTTCAGTTATCAAACCAAAAATAACCAAAATAATATCCTACGCAGTATTCTCCTCATGACTTTTTTTTAGAGTTTAACGGTTTTTGAGAATCTTTGTAACAGAACCCAATATTTCATTTTAAATAGCTTTAGGTATCAATAAAGAGAATTTATCATCCTTGAAACATTTTAATAATCAGAAATTTTAGACGAATAAAGGGATTGTATGATAATATATTTATATGCATTACTTTTCCATCTTTACAATAAACTTACACACGATTAAAAATATTGAGGTGATTCATTAGTGGTTAATAATACGTGTGAAACTAGAAAGTATAATTCAATACATAAAAAACGTTTTTATAATTCTGTTTTTTCAATCCCTTTAGTTGCTTTAGCTTTATTTATATTATCTTCTGTACAACTAGAATTAACTACTTTTTTGCTTATTACTTTTGTTTCTGTTGTTATAGTGCTCTTTCAATTGATTTATTTTTACAGTAAATGGAAATTAGTGTAAAAAGTTAAATTTTAGTCAGTTACTAATAACAGTTCTAATTCATTGTACACCGAAAAGAAGGAAGCGTTCCTTTTGTCAAAATGATAGCAAGCATCTAATTATTACGCTCTTCTCCGCAGAAAGTGAGGTTCTGACCATGACGAGACGTTCAGAAGCTGAACATTGGAACGAGGTGTTTGCCGATGTGAATCTCGGCAAGCCGCAAGTAGATTTTTGGCTGGAAAAATACGAGCCGATGCTAGAATTGGCCCAAGATGGACCGGTCATTGATCTTGGCTGCGGATATGGCAGCGACTCTTTGTTTTTAACAGAACGAGGTTATCGGGTCATCGCCTGCGACTTCTCCTCTGAGTCGTTGGCGATTATACGCAAATATGTGCCAGGCGTTGAAACAAACCTATTCGATATGACAGGAGGATTGCCGTTTCCGGATGGTAGCGCGAGGGCGGTTGTCGCGGATTTGTCCCTGCATTATTTTCACTGGGACGATACTGTTTCTATTGTTAGCGAAATTGCGAGAGTTGTCGGCACTGGCGGATTGCTGCTAGCCCGCTTGAATTCCACGTGCGATGTTCATTACGGTGCCGGTCAGGGCATCGAATTGGAACCCCGTTATTACGAGCATGAGGGGCGGCGGAAACGTTTTTTTGACGAAGCAGATATGCGTCGGTTGTTTGACGGATGGGCGATCAACGTGTTGACGGAAACGGACATGCACCGCTACCGGAAGCCGAAAATTTGCTGGGAGATGGCAGCTTGCGTCCGCTGATGGCGGGGGCTGTGTGTGCCGACGAACTTGCCGATGTGAATCCGACTGTCGGGACAGCTGGTCGAAAGCAGCCGGACAAAGAGACTCAAACCTTTTTTGTTCCGCTCACGGGGATCGATAATGCAATAAACCAAAAAACAATCTAACACTTTATTTTCGTGTTATTGACTAGTTTTTGGTTTATAAATCCGGATTAGTATAAATTTTCCTCGAACAGAGTTAATTAAACAACTTAAAACTACATTGAATACATGTAAACAAAGTGACAACCATTGATTTAACAATGATTGTCACTTTGGAGTTAAGATAATCGGAAAAAACCCACGCTAATACATTTTCTAGAAAATCAAGGTTGCTTTTTCTACGCTAAAGAAATTCTAACCTATAATCATCAGATTAAAGTCTTAAAGCCCACAAAAGCAAAAATAACAAGTATAACAAAAAATGAAAAACCAACATACACCCTACAGTGTTATATTGGCTTTAAAGCATTATATGTTTAGGCAATAACATCTTGGTTAGGGTTTTTATTTCCACAAACAATCTTTTAGGCGAAATTACTCCATACCCATCAAATTAATATTTTGAAACCCACCATAACGAAAAGTTTGTTTCCATTTAAATAGAAAAATCTTACTTTCACTTTTATCGTTTGGAGGATTGTCTGTTTCTTAAACTGTTAATAGACGTACAGTTAATCTTCTTTATAAAATTTATATTTACCAGACAGGTCTAAACTTCAATGGTGAATTACTTTCATTTGCTTCATAAACTAATTTTGTTAAATCTTCCTTGAGCATTTGCATTCGTTCAGCACCTATGTTTTCAATCCAGCGCTCTTCAATCTCAGTTAGTATCTTCTCTTTTGCTTGCACTACTAACCAACCCCGTTCAGTCAAAACAATAATTTTCCCTCTCTTATCAGTGGGATGAGTTTTACGCATTACATAACCACTTTTCTCAAGATAATCCACCATTTTACTTACAGCTTGCTTTGTAATTCCTAAATATTCAGCTAGTTCTATACCTGTCGCTCCATTAGGGGTGATGTATTTAAACATAAAACCATGTATAGGTCTAATATCTCCAAATCCCAATTCACTCAATCTGTCATGTAGTTCATTAATCGATGTACTAAAGGATAATGACAAAAGGGATGTAAGATCTAATTCACTAAATACTTGATGATTCATACATAAGACCTCCTTAAAAGTCAATTAAGTTGACTTTTTGATTCATTGTACTACGAATAACATAATCCATCAAGTTAACTATGTTGTTTTTGTTATGAAAGTAATATGCCTCACTTACAACATCAAGAAATATTTATTCACATAAAAACTTAGTAAAATTACATATTAAATAAGAAATAACATGATAAAAATATCGATTTTTTCAAAAAATTTTCCTCATTACAAAAATATACAGGTTACTTTAAATATCCAATTAATTATAATTTCCTACCAAAATAAAGGAATTGTTTTATTTATTTGATATAATTTATGTGATTACAATAAATACACGGGGAATAAAAGATTACAAATCATCTATACGGAGGTATGAAAGATGGATGAAAAACGAGACATAGGACCTAAAATAGAAAAAAGCTTTGAATTAATAGGGAAAAGGTGGACAGGATTAATTATTTATGTACTAATGAGTGGTCCTAAACGTTTTAGTGAAATTCATTCAATGATTCCAGATTTAAGTAAACGTATGCTTACAGAAAGAATGAAAGAACTTGAGGATAACGATATGGTAGTGCGACATGTGAGCACGGAACGCCCTGTACGAATAGAGTATTTACTAACAAAAAAAGGAACAGAATTAGGGAAAATTCTTGGACCAATTAGTCAATGGGCTGAAAGTTGGATAAAAGAGTAAATATAAAGGTTCTTACAAATACAAAAATCAAACAAATATTAAGAATAGACAAAGTGCAATCTCCTAAAAAATATAGTCAATACATTTAATAAGTAGACAATTCATATTAAAAAAATTACACTGTTTCATATTAAAGTAATAGCTGACCTCATTTTAGAAAGGTAGGAAGAAACAAATGGCAAATCTTCTTTATATTACAGCGCATCCATTTGATAATACCGAATCATACAGTTTGACAGTTGGAAAAGAATTTATTAAGTCCTATAAAGAATTAAATCCCTATGATGAAGTTGTTCATCTTGATTTATACAAAGCGGATATTCCATATCTTGATGCTGATGTATTTAATGGTTGGGAGAAACTTAGATCTGGAATTCCTTTACATGAATTAACACCTATTGAAATATCAAAAGTAGGACGTCTAGCTGAATTAGGCGGACAATTTCTATTAGCTGACAAGTATGTATTCGTCACTCCAATGTGGAATTTTTCTATTCCAGCCATTTTAAAAACATATCTTGACGCTGTGGCTGTATCAGGAAAAACATTTAAGTATACAAAAGAAGGATCGGTAGGATTATTAACAGGTAAAAAAGCATTGCACATTCAAGCACGTGGTGATATTTACTCTGAAGGACCAGAAGCGCGTAAGGAGATGGGCCATCGGTATTTAGAAGTTATGATGGAATTCTTTGGAACCTCTTTCTTTGAAGGGATATTTGTCGAGGGACATAACAAATTTCCAGAACAGGCCGAAGAGATTAAGAAAAAAGCTATTATTAGAGCTAAAGAAGTTGCTAAATATTTTTAAATATTTCAATCTAAAAACACAGTATTGCTAATTATATTTATTATAGTAACAATACTGTGTTTAATAAAAACTCTCCTAGGCTTTTCTTCACTTACCTTGTATCTAATTTATCCCACAATAGTATCTAGCACTATAGTATTGTGTATATCAACTTAATCCACCAAAATAATTTTCAGTTGTTTACTCGAATCATTTTAGGACTATAATTATAACCGTTATCAGCGGATACTAAAAGAGATGGCCCCGGTAGAATACCGAGACCATCTCTTAAGCGCTTGATTTTTTAAGGCCTTTTTATTAAACTTTCCATTTTATAGGGTACCCTTCAAGCGTCTGAGGGGAATTTTAAGGACTTTACAACCTCAATTGATTGACAGTAACTTTATTTACATCAACCAAGAAATGAAGAAGGGCAGGGTAACAAGAGACATAAGCGCACTAATAAAGAAGGAAGAGGCTGTCTCACCTGCTAGACTGTCAAATTTCAACGAAATCATAGCAGCTACTGAAGATCCTGGGAATGCTACTAATAAAACTAACTTTGTTACGTCATCTGAAGATAATCCTATTGCATGTGCAATTCCAAGCATGATAAGTGGTTGAACGACTACTTTAAGAATTGAAATCCCAAATGCAGTTGGGCTAAATTGAACTTTACGAATTCCGATTGTAACCCCAACAGCAAATAACGCTGCACCCGATGTAATACCACCAATTTGCTCTAAACTCTTCTCTAATAAATGTGGTGACTGGAACCCGCATAGCACAAGAATAACCCCAATTAAAGGAACACATGCTAGCGGCTCTGAAAGACCATGTAAAATTGATTTAACAGTTACTTTCAAAAGACCTTCTTTCTCGTCGGTCTCTTCATTCTGACGTTGACCCACTGCACCAATAATAGTAGCTAATGGATCTAGTATGGCATTCACAACGATTCCTGTAATAGCAATTGGAAGCGCGGCCACACTTGCTCCAAACAAACTCCCTAAAACCGGAGTCCCCATAAATGCAAAAGTTGGTTGGGCTGAGTTTAAAGAAAACATTGATGCTTTTGTTAATGAAAACTTAAATACGTATTTAGCAATTAATAGGAAAACAATATAAAAGCCTACAATACCAATAACTAAGGCAAGTAAAAATGGCCATTTTTCAATTAATGTTTGCTTAGGGGTTGTTGTAATCCCCACAAACAGATGGGCTGGTAATGCAAATTTAGTTACTAATGTATTTAATCCTTTTGATGTCGTCGCATCAAATTTTTTAAAATATCCAGCTAAATATCCTAATAGGATGGTAAAGAAAATAGGTGTTAAAATAATAAAGATTTGACTAGTTTCCATTTTAAAATCCTCCATAATACATATCTAAATTACGATTTAACTTCATAGTGAATAATTTCCGGTAAATACCGATGCCTATCAAGGTGATAGGCATTCATTTAAACCTACATAGTTATCTCCGAATTTTCACTAGATTTGATTGATTTATAAGTTGGATGCCACATAGCATCTTTTACAGCTTGTTCAACATCTTCTGGAACCTGTTGAGCCACGCCATCTTGAATAGCTGCTTTAGCAACTTGAATTGCTACTGCTATAGAAACAGAACGCAAGTCCTTTGTACTTGGAAGTAATGAAGCACCAGCTTTACGACTATCAGTCATATCAGTTACAGCATTTGCAACAGCAGTAAACATACCACTTGTAATCACTTTTGCTTTTACGACAATTGCACCAAGTCCTAAACCAGGGAATACAAATGCATTGTTAGATTGACCAATTTCGTATACGGTACCTTTATAAGAAACGGGCTCAAATGGACTTCCTGTTGCAATTAGTGCTTTTCCCTCTGTCCAAGTAAGTAAATCTTGCGGAGTTGCCTCTGCTAATGGCGTTGGGTTTGACATTGGCATAATGACTGGGCGTTCCACATGCTTGGCCATTTCTTTTACGATTTCTTCTGAGAAGGCTCCCTTTACACCTGATGTTCCAATCAGAATAGTAGGTTTTACTTGTTTAATCACTTCTAGAAGAGTTATTTTACCGGATTCATCACGCGCCCAACCTTTTACTTCTTCCGTTTTTTGTAAGTAAGGTTTTTGGAAGTTTAAAATACCATCCATATCGTCTGTTAAAAGTCCTCGGTAATCAACAGCCCAAAATCTACTATATGCTTCTTCTTTCGAAAGACCATCAAACACCATCGCATCATGAATTTGATCAGCATTACCAATCCCTGCAGCTCCTGGTCCAAATACCACTACTCGCTGCTCTCGTAATGGGACATCAGTAACTTGAACAGCAGAAAGGATAGCTGCTAATGTAATAGCTCCAGTACCTTCTATGTCATCATTAAATGTTAAAATCTTATCTCCGTATTTCTCAATAATGTTGCGAGCATTGACATTACCGAAGTCTTCCCAATGTAATAAAGCATTTGGGAACATTTCTAATGCTTTTTCAACATAGGCATCAATAAATTCGTCGTATTTTTCGCCTCGAACTCGTTCATGTCGATTTCCAATATAAAAAGGATCTTGTAACAACTCTTCGTTGCTTGTCCCTACATCTAATACAACAGGCAACACACGACTGGGATCGATTCCAGCTGCTGCCGTGTAAACAGCCAATTTACCAACAGAAATATTGATTCCATTTGCTCCCCAATCACCAATACCAAGAATACTTTCAGAATCTGTAGCTACAATTAAATCAATATCCTCTGCTTTAAATCCACTATTTGCAAATGCTTTTTCAATTCCACCCATATCATTAATAGAAAGATAAACACCGTCTGGACGATGATATTCATGACTATACTCTTGAATGGCTTGTCCAACAGTCGGAGTGTAAATGATAGGTAACATTTCACTAAGATGATTTGTTAGCAATCGATAGAATAATACGGTATTGCGATTAGATAAATCGTTTAACCAAACATTTTTCCGTAAGTTATTAGGTTGTTCTTTAAATTGTAAATAAGCACGTTTAACTTGTTCTTCTAATGATAAAACTGTTGGGGGCAATATCCCTTCTAAGCCAAGATCTTTACGCTCTTTATTTGTGAATGCTAATCCTTTATTTAAGAAAGGTTGAGCAAGTAGATTTTTCCCTTTCAAATTTGTTTGAATAGATCCGTCATTGGAAAGATTAAATGTATTCATGTGATTATTCCTTCTTCCTTGATGTTTTGTATTGTATTTTCAACTCTCAATGTATTTGTAAAGTGTCTTATTTGCTTGCGTTAATAAAGGTTACTAATAGTAACCAAAAACACTTTATGCCACTATAGTAACCAAGGTAAATAAAATAGTCAACTATTTTTACTATTTTATTTACCTTCTGATTATTTTTTATTGGCTAGTAAATAAATAGTTTCCTAATTATATAAACACACCTTAAAATCATATAAAATAAGGATTTAATTTTTTACTTACATCAAAAAATTAATAGAAATAATTTTTAAAATACGAACCCATATAGACGTTTTTTTAGAAAAGAGAATATAAATACAACACAAAAATAATGACTAAATTAATCATTTAAGTTACTATTTGTAACTTAGTTATTTTTTCTGGTTATGTCGGTTTATTTTCTATCCTATTAAAATCAGAAAGGTGAGAATGAATAATGGCAAAAGTAATATAAGATTGAACTCACTCAGTATTTGATGATTCATATATAAAACCTTCTCAAATGAAGTCAATACAGTTGACTAAATTCAAATCCTATTGTACTATACAGATTGTAGTCAACTCCATTGACTATATTTAAAATATAAAAGAAATAGGATTCACCGAAATAAAATTAATACATTATGGAGGTTTCTCATGGCTAATATTGTAAAAATTAGAGGAAGTGTATTTGCTCCGTATGCTTGCTTAGAACCTATTAAGGATTCTGCAACAGGAAGGATCTTAGAATATACTGGTGATGCACGTGAATTTACACCATACGCCGTAAACACGATGCGCTCAAGATTAGAGCAAGAAGTGATTATTGATTTTTATAAAAAAGAAATTTTCACATTTGCAGATGCTTGTATTACAACTGTAAAAATTACAAATCCAGATGGTTCTATTGAGCATCAAAAAGGAAAAACAGGTACAGAAAACATTGTATGTACGAATGTTGTGTGGAGCGCTGATGAGGTTTCTTTTGAAATGAAGGCCAGTGCCAGCAACCCTTTAGATGCAGCAGCACCTGCAGCTGACTATTTATTAACTATACGTGTTAGCAAAAGTGGAGCTTTGCATATTGAAGGTAAACATGATGGGTTCCCTTGCTATGAATTTTATAAGCAAACAGACTTCGGACGATTTGAATTAATCTATACACACGATTACAGAAAAACTGGTGATACTCCAAAAGCGCTAGCTGGAGAGATGGAATACAGTTTTAAAAAGACAATTTAAATATAAATACAAATCAAAAAAGGATCATACTTAACAATCGGTAGCGAGTATTAAACGTAAAACAATTGATTGTCCTAAAAAATTGTGACCTGTTTTGCTCAATGAGTCAATGTTTTGTATTACTTAAAAATAAAATTACAGAGGTGTTTCTCATGGCTGATATCGTTAAGATTAGAGCAAGTGTATTTATCCCAATGTCTTGGGTTTCAATAGGTTGGACTGGATCTAATCAAACGGGAGACTTAATCGAGTTCGAAGGTGATTCACGTGAATTTACCCCTTATGCTGTAAATGCTATGCGTTCTAGAGTTGAACAAGAAGTAGTTGTAGATTTTCACAAAAAAGAAATTTTCACATATGGAAATACGGGTATAACAACGGAAAGAGTTACAACTCCAGATGGTTCCGTTCATAAAAGAACAGGAAAAGCTAGTACAGAAAGTATTGTATGCACTGATATTGAATGGAGTACTAATGACGTCAAGTTTCAAATGAGTGCAAGTGCTAGCAACCCATTAAATATAAATGCACCTGCTGTTGACTATCTTTTAACTGTGCATGTTAAAAAAGACGGTACTATTGATATTGAAGGTAAACATGATGGATTTCCTTGCTATGAATTTTATAAACAAACAGATTTTGGTCAGTTTGAACTAATTCATACACATGATTTCAGAGAAACTGGTGATACAGCTGAAGCGCTAGGTGGAGAAATGGAGTGCAGTTTTAAAAAGACATTATAAAGACAATATAATCCCTTTAAAAATATAACAACGTGAGAAGAGTAACAGGAGGAAAAGAGAATGACAACAGTTTTATTTGTAAAAGCAAACAATCGTCCAGCAGATCAGGCGGTTAGTGTGAAATTATATGAGGCTTTTTTAGCAAGCTATAAAGAATCACATCCAAATGATACAGTGATAGAACTTGATTTATACAAGGAAGAATTACCATATGTAGGAGTAGATATGATTAACGGCACATTTAAAGCAAGTAGAGGATTTGACTTAACAGCAGAAGAAGCAAAAGCAGTAGCTGTTGCTGATAAATATTTAGATCAATTCCTTGCAGCTGATAAAGTAGTCTTTGGTTTCCCGTTATGGAATTTAACAATCCCAGCTGTACTGCACACATATATTGATTACTTAAACCGCGCAGGAAAAACATTTAAATATACGCCAGAAGGTCCAGAAGGTCTTATTGGAGATAAGAAAATTGCATTATTAAACGCAAGTGGCGGTGTATATTCTGAAGGACCAAAAGCTGAAGTAGAAATGGCTGTTAAATATGTAGCAAGTATGATGGGCTTCTTCGGTGTAAAAGATATGGAGAAAGTCGTGATTGAAGGCCACAACCAATTCCCAGATAAAGCAGAAGAAATTATTTCTGCAGGGCTTGAAAAGGCAGTTAAAGTAGCAACTACGTTCTAATTAACAAAACACTCGTCACTCAATATGGCAGTACCAACAATTCTATAGCGGTGGTACTGCTTTTTTATTTGCTTATCTTGCTATTTTGGAGAAGTAAGAACCTAATTGATGCGAGTTTTTTATTTTCAAACTTATTCAACGATAGAAAGCAGGATTATATTACAATGGAACGTTTATGGACAAAAAACTATATCATGCTGACAATTACAGCATTATTACTATTTAGTGGTTTTTATCTACTAATGCCAACATTGCCTATGTTTATCAAACAATTAGGTGGAAGTGAATCTCAAGTTGGATTTATTATTGGCGTGTTTACCATATCGGCAGTTATTTTTCGTCCTATTGTTGGAGGATTGATGGATCGATATGGGCGACGAGTATTTATAATAAGCGGACTGCTATTTTTTGCAATTACAATGTATTTTTATGATTGGGTAACAGGAGTTATATTTTTAGTGGTATTACGTATCCTTCATGGAATCGGCTGGGCGGTTGCTACAACTTCGATTGGAACAGCTGTGACTGATGTGATTCCACCATCTCGTCGCGGAGAAGGAATGGGATGGTACGGACTTGCAATGACTTTAGGTATGGCTTTAGGACCAATAGTAGGTCTTTGGGTAGCAAAATCATTTTCATTTCATTATTTATTTCTACTATGCACAGCATTAGCACTTATTGCATTCATACTTGCGCTTGGTACAAAAATTTCAGCCGTTCAGCATACCTCAAAACAACCAATTTCATTTTTTGAAAAAACGGTTTTACCAATCGCTAATGTGACATTTTTCTTATCCCTTACTTTTGGTGGCATTACAACATTTTTACCACTGTTTGCGGCAAAGATTCAAGTGAACGCTGGTACTTTTTTCTTAGTTTATGCTGTCACACTTATAGTAATTAGACCGATTGCAGGGAGAATATCCGATAAGCGCGGAGAAGGGATCATTATTGTTCCTGCGCTTTTTATAATGATAATTGCACTATTAGTCCTAGCAATGACAAAAGGTCTTGTTGGACTCGTAATAACAGCTATTTTGTATGGAATTGGATTTGGATCGGCCCAACCCGCTCTTCAAGTAGTAACTATACGTTTAGCTCCACCAGAGAAAAGGGGCGTAGCAAACGCTACATTTTTCACTGCTTTTGATTTAGGGATTGGTTTAGGATCAATCATTCTAGGGTTTGTTTCACAACTCATGGGATATCAAATGTTATTTATTGTTTGTGCGGTATCTGGGTTTATTAGTCTGTTGATTTTTATTTTGTTTGTAAAAAAGACATTATAGGGATGAGCATACATGCCCATCAACTTAAGAATTTACTTTACCCCCAAGTGTAAAAGAACGCTATCTTTCCTATAAGTTTACGGAAGGAAAGCGTTTTTTTATTTTAAGGGGTATTTTATTTTGTTAGATTGATAGTGATGTGGCGGTACACCTTTAAGAAAAGACTTAAATCCATATATAAATCAAAGGGGATTGTTTGCATATTAGCTTTGGTTTTATGTACAATAAAGGTAAAGATATAGTCTAAAACAGGAAGAGGAAAACCATGTCCAATTCGTTAGTAAACTTACGTATCGATTTTGCATTTAAGCAGTTATTTGGCACAAATGGGAATGAAGATATTTTAGTTGCCTTTTTAAATGCCATATTAAAAGATTCTTTGGAATCACCTATTGTTGCCCTACAATTAGAAGATCCACATTTGCATCGCGAATACGAAGAAGATAAATTATCAATTTTAGATATTTCGGCTACATTAAATACAGGAACAAAGGTAAATGTAGAAATACAATTGAATAACAATCATGATATGATCAAACGAAGCTTGTATTATTGGGGAAGGTTATACACCTCTCAATTGCAAAAAGGAATGCCTTATAGCTCACTTCATAAAACGATTACCATAAACTTATTAAACTTTGTAATGTTTCCAGAATATGAAGCATTTCATACAACAGGAATCCTTTGGAATCAGCAACAACAAAAGTTATTAAGTGACGATATAGAAGTTCATATTGTAGAGATTCCAAAGTTACTACAGCAATGGCGTGAAGAGAAAGTTAATCCGTGGGAAGATTCGTTTGTTCGTTGGTTATTATTATTACCAGCGAATGAAGATGAGTATCTCACACAAACATTGGAGGACATTGCCATGAACCAAGATCCAATTTTACAAAAAGCAATGAATAAGTGGGAACATATGAGTCAAGATTCTTCTTTCCGTCAAGCATATGAAGCAAGAGAAAAGGCCTTAATGGATGAGGCTGCAAAGTTTGCTCATGCTCGTAATGAGGGAAAAAAAGAAGGAATTCAAGAAGGGGTTCAGCAAGGGAAAATACAGATGATTAAAGGGATGCATGAACTTGGTGTACCAATTGAAACGATTGCTAAAGCCAGTAAATTAGGCATTGATGAGGTTGAACGTATTTTAGCACAAAAATAATAAGCAACAAAAGAGAACCTATTAATTGGGTTCTTTTTTGTTGATCTATTTATCAACTAGGGTTAGAACCAAATTGCTATCAAGTTAAGACTTTCATATACACTTTAGTTGAGAATTCTCTACTTATTAATCCCTTTATTTATATAATATGTTGTAAAATTAAGTGGTGAGTAATTCAAAAGAGCGTATCTTATTTTAATCTTTGTTAAAACATGCAATTTTGCATACTGAAATAACAGAAACTGATATGCAGAGTATGAGTAAATTATTCAAAATTCACTTTAAATTAATTGAATTTTGAATAGATTTTATTTAAAACCGTATATATCAAGTAATAACTATTAAGATTAATGTTTGGATATTCAAAGATAACTTTATATACATATAGTATTTTCATTTGAACACATATTAAATAATTAAGATACTTAAAAAAATCCGACAAAATTCTACTATTTACGCACAAAAGATTTAATGTTTTAATAAAGGTGTAATTGGTAGTTCACTAAGAAGGGAGAAAAAACTAATAAAAGTATCATAAATTTTCAAGTAACATTATGTCGAATTTATTTTCAGAATAATCAGTAAATTTATTTTAAAAATCTAGAATTAGCAAAGTATCATATTTTTAAACAGGCAGAAGTTTATGTTCTTGGCAATGTTTAATAACCATGAATTATAACTCCGAACAACAGATGATAACTGATATGTGCTCTATGGAGGCTTTTATATTGTGTACATGGAGCTGCCGATTAAAAATATTGGGAATATATCAGAAGTCATATTTGATTTCATTAATTTATCGAAAGCGCTTTAACGTAAAATTCAAGAAGAAAGGGTGCTCCATATGAACAAAAGGAAGAATCGTAGATTACAAAAACCAATAAAGGTGCTTGCAACATCCGCTATTTTGGCAACTACGTTATTTACACCTATTATGACAAATAATTTAAGTGTACACGCTGAAACAGTTGCCGCACAAACTGTAAATCAATATGAACAGAGAGAGTTTGATCTTCCAGCTACAGGGAGTTATTGGGATGAAGCGAAAAGAGAGCGAAGAAGTCAACAAAAAAATTATATGCCAACAGGAATTTATATAAAACCGAATGAAGAGGTTACAATTGAAGTATCGGGAACGAAAAATATTAGAGCGATTATTGGGACACATGGCTATGATAAAGAATGGGGAAAAGAAATCGAACTTTCTCCTGGTACGAATAAGATATCTTCTCCAAACGGTGGGTTATTAGGGCTTGATAATCATCAAAACACAGGAACAGTTAAGGTCAAAATTACACAAGGTGGAAGCCCTGTTCCATTCTTTGAATTAGGGAAGCATACGAAAGAAGACTGGATTGCAATGATGAAAAAATATCCAGATGCTCATGCTGTACAACTAAAATCAAAGAAAGCAGTACTTACAGTTACACAAGATAGTGCTAATAAGTATATAGTGAATCAAGATCCAGTTCCATTATTGGAAGCATACGACAAACTGATTGGAGCACAAGATAAAATATCAGGGTTATCTGAAACAGATCCTAATCCGTTACATCGGCCAACACAACGTATGTGGGCTGCTTTTGAGAATCCTAGAGAATCTTGGGGCTTATATGCAACTTTTGATGGAGCAGCATTCGTTGGTGCAACAATTAAAGAAACTTTAGATGTAAATAAGATTGGACCAGGGCAGATGCATGAATATGGACACGCGAGGCAACAACAACCATGGACATGGTGGGAAGAGGAGACAGGCGGATGCGGAATGGGTGAAGTTACTGTTAACCTGTATACTGCGGCCGCATATAAAGAAATATACCCTAATCAACCATCACTTTTAGAAGGTAGTAATCGTTACGATCAAGCCTTTCAATATTTAAAACAAACAGATAAAGATTATACAAAACTTAGAGATGCGGATATAAAAATAGTTATGCTTTGGCAACTTTATTTAGCATATGGTGAAGAATTCTATGCAAATCTTCACAAACTATATCGAGAGTTACCAGAGGATCAACTTCCAAAAACAGATGCAGATAAAATACAAGCCTTTATTTACAATACATCCAAAGTAGCGAAACAAAATGTACTTCCATTCTTTGATCAGTGGGGACTGAAAGCAACGCAAGAAACAAGACAAAAAATCGAAGCTTTGAATAACCCGACATTAATTGCCCCTATCTGGGAAGCAACTGACTCTAAACCTGTAAAACCACTAGCTACATTGTCGAAAAATATAATGAAAGCAAGTGCAAATAGTGAGGAATCAACTGGTTCAGCGAGTAAAGCAATTGATGGAAAAACAGATACAATGTGGCATAGCAGTTGGACAGCAAATCAATATCCATATAATTTGACGTTAGATCTTGGTGAAACGAAAACTATTACACAAGTAGCATATCTGCCAAGACAAGATAGTTCGGAAAATGGCCGTATTTTAAATTACAATATTTATACGAGTGTAGATGGCGTTAAGTATGACAAAGTATCCTCGGGAACATGGGAAAATAATAGTGATAAGAAAACGGCAACATTTAATCCTGTTACTGCGAAATATGTGAAAGTAGAAGTAACGAATGGACAGAATGGGTTGGCTTCTGCAGCTGAAGTAGATATTTTGACTGATGTTACATCTGTTAAACCATATTTATTGCCTAAAAACACCATGAAAGCAAGTGCAAATAGTGAAGAATCAACCGGTTCAGCGAGTAAGGCGATTGATGGAAAAACAGATACAATGTGGCATAGCGGTTGGACAGCAAATCAATATCCATACAATTTAACATTGGAGCTTGATAAAAATCAAACGATCTCAAAAGTAGACTATCTGCCAAGACAAGATGGTTCGGAAAATGGCCGTATTTTAAACTACAATATTTATACGAGTATAGATGGCGTTAAGTATGACAAAGTATCCTCGGGAACATGGGAAAATAATAGTGATAAGAAAACGGCAACATTTAATCCTGTTACTGCGAAATACGTGAAAATAGAAGTGACAAACGGACAAAATGGATTGGCTTCTGCAGCTGAAGTAGACATTTGGGGATATTAATCATTTAGCGATATAAATGAACATGTTATCGCGGGAGAGAGCTACTTGAGAATTCCATTGTGATAACGTGTATTAGTTTCATAGTTTAAGTTATTTTTTCAGAATATTCTTTAAAATTAACAGTTAATTAAAAATGTGGAATTACATCAGAAATCATAATTCATTTCATTAATTTAGCGAAAACGCTTTAATAATACTAATTTAAGAAGAAAGGGTGCTCCATATGAACAACAGGAAGAATCGAAGATTACAAAAACCAATAAAAGTGCTTGCAACATCCGCTATTTTGGCAACTACGTTATTTACACCTATTATGACAAATAATTTAAGTGTACACGCTGATACTACTGCAACACAACAAGTTAATTTATCATCTCCAACTTTTGACGTTTCTAGTTTAAAAACGATGTCGGCTAGTGATATTATCGCAATGACAAGTGATGCCACCAATTTGTCAAAAATACTGCAAGCACAATTTATAACACAAAGTGGTGGAACAGAAAAACTGCAAGCATTCGCAAATAGGGGGCCAGCATATGCACAGGGCCTAAACTGGCTGATGTCAAACAATGATGTGCTTAACACATATTTGCAAGGTGGCGTTCCTAGTGGTGATCCGATGAAATCACTTGAGATTTTAGTAAAGTTATGGGTTGCGGATAAAGACATTGCCAATCAAACAAGCAATGGTGTTTATCTAAGAATGGCTATGGCAGTGGCATTAGACTTTTCAAAGCCAATTACTACTTGGGAAGCAACTAGTGTAGCGGCCGATGGCAGTGGGGTTCATTCAGAAATCGATCCTGTTTCTAGATATCTAAAATTCAAAAAGATGCAACAGAACGGTAAGTTGTTTACTAGTTTCAATGGGTATGACGTAGTGCATATGCGTATGGTAGTGGACACTAGTTTGACAGATGCTGATATTGATTATATTCAGGACTACGTTCGTTCAAGAATAGGAACTGAAAAGTTCAATTCTGCTGGTATTCAATTAGATCAAAGTCATATTTCAAATGTTCTATGGTTGTTGCCTTATCAAGATAAAAACCCTAACAATAACAATGCCAGCGTTCATGAGGGATCCGACAAATTCTTTGGGGTTCCTTGGAATTTATCAAATGTATTAAGAGACGGTGGTGTTTGTGGTACCATTTCAATGTTTGGTAGTCAAGTTGCAAAGGCTTTTGGGGTTCCAGCAAGCGTGTACGGACAACCTGGCCATGCAGCTATGTCTTATATGGGAGTTCAAGACGATGGAAAATTCTACTGGCAACTCAATAATGATATTACTGGTTGGGGACAGTCAGTAAGTACATGGTATCAGCCTTGGGGAACTGATTTTCTAATTTCAGGTGGACCGAACTTTTCCCCTTCTTACATTAATACGTATGAAAATGCAACCAATCATACAGGTGCAATGACACCTACTGTAACTACTCAAGAACAGTTACGTTTCTTAGCTAATTATCTTATAAGTCAAGATGCTAATGCGGCTAATAATATTCGTTCTGCTGCGTTGACCTTGGACCAAGCTGGACAGCCAAACTTTCCGCTTTGGGCTGATTATATTAGAGGTCTTGTCAAGCAAGGGAATACAACATCAGCACAATGGTTCACTATCAATGATCAAGTCATGAAACAATTTGCAAATGATCCTCGAGCACTTTATGACCTTGTACGTCTATATAAGGATCAATTAATTAATAATAATGATACAAATAAGCAAAATTTAATGACTCAATTAAATAATACACTTGCTAACGTTAAAAGCACTCCTAATAATGCGGAACGACAAATGTTAACAACTGTACGTTCAGAAATTGAAAAAGACGGTCTTGCTTTGCTTTCAATATACGCGGTATCTAGTAAAGAAAATGATAGTAGTCAAGCTGCAATAAATGCAATTGATGGGGATCCATCAACATTCTGGCATAACAAATGGGATCAAAGTGATAAAAATCCTTACATCACTTTAAAACTCAATAGATCTCAAACCATTTCTAGTTTGACATATTTACCAAGACAAGATAATGGTAGTAATGGTAATATAACTTCGTATAATATTTATACTAGCCTTGACGGTACAAATTTCACAAAAGTTGCAAGTGGAAATTGGGCAGATGATTCTACTAAAAAGACTGCTACATTTGCAAATACTAATGCACAGTATGTAAAATTGGAAGTAGTGGCAGGTCACAGTGGTTATGCATCTGCAGCAGAAATAGCAGTCACTTCAGCTCAACCATATGTATTACCTAAAAACACGATGACAGCAAGTGCAAGTAGCGTGGCATCACAAGATTCAGCTAGTAAGGCGATTGATGGAAAATCAGATACGTTTTGGCATAGCAGTTGGGTAGCAAATCAATATCCATACAATTTAACATTGCAACTTGATAACAACAAAACGATTTCACAAGTAGACTATCTACCAAGGCAAGATGGATCTGAGAATGGACGCATTTTAAACTACAATATTTACACGAGTGTGGATGGCACTAAGTATGACAAGGTAACTTCTGGGACGTGGGAAAATAATGCAGATAAAAAATCTGTAAAATTCAACCCGGTTACTGCAAAATATGTAAAAGTAGAAGTAACAAACGGACAAAATGGATTCGCTTCTGCAGCTGAAGTAGACATTTGGGGGTATTAATCCTTTAACAATATAAATGAACACGTTATAGCAGAGAGAGCTATTTCGGAATCCCTTTTAATATGTATGAGTTTCGTAGACAAGTTTAAACAAAGAAAAAGCAATGAATTCACTAGCAAGGGTGATATCTTTAAAGAAATAGGTTTTTAACGGAATCATATTTTATACTATAAATCCAAACATTTGGTAAATGAACTCTTTTTGATTTTGGACAGACTGATTTTCTAAATCAATCTGTCCTTTTTTATCCTATGCACGGATTCCACACCACTCAATATAAAGATTCCTGTTTTAAATAACTTGAATCAAAACTACAACTATACAACTAAGACAAACACCTTATAATAATCACTGTTTTCATTAACTATTATGTATTTATTACACATTAATTATCCTTATAGTAATTTAACAGAAGTTTTACTTCCTCATAGGATAACTCATCCTTTGCTTTATATTGTTTATTCACTGTCTCATAATGACGAAAGGGAAGTGAATGATGCATTTTTAAAGAGGCAAAAACAAACACTTCAAACTTCGCACGAAATACCGTTTTTACGAATAATTATAAGCTTATATAAAAATCTAATACACTATTTAGGGCTTTTGTGCCTAATTACATTAATCTTAGTGTATTGATATGTACCTATATAATTCACATTTTATATAGAAATTATTAAATACTGAGTTACTCGTCAATAATGTTTATAGTAAATTACATTTTAATTTATAAAATCTTTTCTTATGTTGATCCAATTAACTCCTCATAATCATGATTAAAATAATCAATTCATATTTGATAACGACTTTTAAACAGTTTCCACATATTGATTTTTGTATGAAGAATCCTTTATTTTATCTACATTCACATGTAATTTTTATTTATCAATTGGTTATCTATAATTTTCAATAGAATAATTACACTATCCTTATTCAATTTCGGGTATATTCAAGTAACTATAATTTAATTATGTAAATAAGTCTGTGTAAAAATTGAATTTAATGCGAACTTGTGTTCGTGTACATTTTCTGTTATAGTGTATATGAGGTGATTTTTATGGAATACAGCAAGCAACGTCAAAAATCCGTACATCGTAAGAAATTATACGAGAATTTAAATGAAATGCCCTTTTACATAGAAGAATTTGTGGAGTACAAAGAATTGCATGATGCCTCTCCCTCCACCCTACTGAATTATGTATATGATTTTAGAGTCTTCTTTAATTGGCTATTATCTGAACAAATTATTGAATTTAAGCCGATTAAAGACATATCCTTCTCTGATTTGGAAAATTTAAAGAAAAAAGATGTTGAGAACTTTATGAGGTTTCTAAAACTACAACAAAACATGCAGAATTCCTCTGTTAACAGAAAAATTTCAGCCTTAAAGTCTTTATTTAAGTACCTTACCTCCCTATCAGAAAATGAAGATGGAGAATGTTATTTTTATAGAAATGTAATGGCTAAAATAGAAATACATAAAGATAAAGAAACATTAAATGCTCGTGCAAAACGTATGAGATCTAAGATATTCCATAATGATGACGATCAAGAATTTTTGAATTACTTGAAGTACGAACATGAGAAATCGTTAACAAAACATCAGTTGTTCTATTTCCTAAGAGATAAAGATCGTGATGTAGCTATCCTCTCCCTCTTTCTTGGTAGTGGTATTCGAGTAAGCGAATTAGCCGATCTTCGTATAGAAGATATAAACTTAAAAGAAAGACTAATTGATGTAATCCGAAAAGGAAACAAAGAAGATTCTGTATGGATTACCCCAATTGCATTGAATGATCTTGAAAAGTATATGGAAATCAGAGATAACAAATATGCTCCAGGAAAAGTATTAAAAAATGTGTTTTTATCAAAGTATAAACATACTGCACAGCCACTTTCCGTTAGGGCTATCCAAGATATAGTGGAAAAATATACGAAGGCCTATGGCAAAAAAATGTCTCCTCATAAATTAAGACACACACTGGCAAATAAGCTATACATGGAAGAAAAAGACTCGTTACAAGTGATGCAGCAACTTGGGCATACCAGTCAAGATACAGCTTTGTTATACACTCAACTTGGAGAAACAACTATCAAAGATAGTTTGGGGAGAATTGGAAAAAATAAAGAATAAAAGGTCAGCGACATCTAATTGCTGACCTTTTATTCTTTTCACATCATCTTTGATTTTATTATATAAAAAATACATAGTTTAAATTCTACTTTAATTAGTAGATAAAAATTCCCTTGTTAGAGAGATGAGAAAAAAAGAGAAATCTAGATTCTCATATTTGTTGTTTAAATTAAATCGCAATATAAATATATAAGAATCTAAGTAACCTTTTTAAACAACTTTGTTCACAAAAAGCAGAGGCGTTCAAAAACATTATTTTTCATTGTAGCTTCAAATGTAGGGTTGGGTAGTGATGTCCTGCATCATCTGTAAGCGAGTTACTGTGATCGAGTAATCCTCATTACAGATGGATCTTTTTATAATGAAATCTATCGCGGTGACAATTGTTCGAAACTTCACAAAAACATCACAGATGTACTATCTTCACTAGGAGGTAATTAACATGAATTTTCGTCAGCTTGTATATAATAATGTCAGAAAGAAATCTCCATCCTTATTCAAACTAAATAATTATGAAAGGTAGGATGCGGGAATGGAACAAACCCATTTCCTTTTTTTCTTACTACTACGAATTTAACATCGAACAAGTCGTACAGCAATATAATTTGACAATTCTAGATTTTTTCCAACATTTTTTTCCACCTTAAGCAAAAATATTGAAGGTACCTGAAGTTGTTACATCCCTATAAAAAACAAACAACCTTACCAACAAATACAAAGTTGTTTGTTTTTTATAGTATTCAGGTGCAATCCGGTCCTATTTGTACAATCCCTTTTATTGGCTGTCCTATATTTACACTCTCCTCCTTTTGTAAAATCTTAGCACCTTCATATAAATTATCTGCATAATTTTTAAGGTCTTTCCAATTATCCTTCGCTGTATCCAGATTTGCTGTTATGATATCTGTATCCAGATCTGCTGTTATGAGAAAAGGAAGCTGGTCTGTGCTAATATTGCCAACACTTTCAAGCAATGATTTATATTTGCCCTTGATTACATCCCACCGAGTCTTTATATTCTCAAGCAAAGTAACAGCTGTACCAACTGTTGCAGCCATATGTTCCGCTTTATTTTTGGCATCAGTCAAAATAACTACTTCTGCCTCTGCTCCAGAAATCCTGGACTTTAATTTTTCTATTTCTTGTTGTGCAGATGCGATATTCTTGTCAGCAGTGACAATCATTGGTATACCAATTGGAGGCATAAATACAGATAAAGCTATATAGCCACCACGTTTATCATAGTTTTCTTTGATTATATTATTATAATTATCGATTTGTTGTTGTAGAACTGGAATACCGGCGTTCGTACTTTCTAAAATATTCTCGAATTGATTAAAATCATCTTTGAATTCACTTGTATTTTTTGCTATTTTACCCTGAAAATTTTTAAAAATTTCTAACAATGCATCTACTTCGTGACTATTTTTCAAAATACTATGGTGCAAGTTTTCTAGTTCATCTATTAATTTCCGTTTATCTTTTTGATCTATAGCAGTTAGTAAAAGGTTATAACTTGCTTGAAACGTATCATTATAACTTACAATATTCTGATGTGTTTCCATAATACGAGGTTTTAAAATCCCTAACCAATATTCGGCATTCACTGTTGCATCCAATTGATGCTGAATCATGTTTGCTCGTAAATCACCATTGATAGAACTTATTTTACTTAAATCTGTCTGCTGTTGATTACGGATTGTTTTGGCATATGAATCCATTGTAAGGATATTTGCCCCCATTTTCTCCATTACTTCTTTAAATTCACCAGGACCAAGAGAATATTTCTTCGAACTTTCTTGCTGTTGGGGCACAGTTTGTTCTGCTGCCAAAGTATGAAGTGGAATTACATTACTCGCTGCCATTCCCGTAATGATTGTTGACAAAATAATTTTCTTATATAAATTCTTATTCATCTTTTTCACCTACTCTTTCACATGCATCATATATTTTATTAAATTCATAAGTTTCTATTCTTTACTTCAAATGAATTACGATTATTGCAAATAAAACAACATATTAAAATAGAGATTCTCGTACTTTCTTATTCTATAATCTTTATTGGGTTTCATAGCTATATAGGAAGTCTCCTGCTCAAACTTGAACAGGAGACTCACATCATATGTTATTCAAAGGGGAAACTCAGTATATTATATTTTTCATTACTTCGGCAATTTATTGAAGTAATATTATTTGTTCACGAACTTAATCTCACCATTTTGAATAGTTTCAGCATACTCTCTAATCTTCGTCCACTCCGCCTGTACTGTTTTCAGATCTGCCGGTATCTCCTCATCATCCAATTCAATGACTTCTGGGTCAACACCTGTAACCCTGTTAATGAATGTTACATATTTCGATCCCATATTCTCCCACGAAGTCTTTATAGTTTCAAGAGAATCAATAGCTTTATCAATTGTTGCTGTTAAATTTTTAATATCACTTTCCACTATCGTTAACCTACCTACCTGTAGTTTCGCCATTGAAACATTTTGTGTTAGCGTTATAATTTGTTCTTGTGCCTTGATTATCTGCTGCTGCGATGAAACTACTCCGTATATCCCAGCTCCTAATACAGGTGCACCAATGGGCGCTAAAGGTGAAAGAACCATAAATGCACCAGCAGCAGTTGCAACCGACGATGCAATATAAATTTTGTTATTTTCATCAATTAATATTTTATTTGCTTCGATTTGTTTCTGGTACAGTGGAATTCCAGCTTCTTCACCAGTTAAAAGATTTACGATTTTGTCAGCATTCCCTTTTAAGTTCGTTGTATCTTTTCCTAATTTGACGCGGAATTTTGTCATATCATCCACTAATGTGGCTACTTGATCTTTATACGCTGAAATGTCCCTATTCAAATTTGTAAGCACCGTTTTTAGTTTGGTTGGATCATTTCTATATTTTAATAAAAGTTTATGATAATTTTGGTATTTTGTATCATAACTGATAATATTTTGATTCGTCTGAATCAATCCTGGTTTCAAATTTTTCAACCAGTATTCTGCATTCTCTCTAGTAAGTTGTTGGTTGGCTTTAATTTCTGTTTTTAACGTATCATTAACTGCAGGTATACCATCCATATTAATATTTGATTGTTTAAGAATAGTTAAAGCATACAGGTCCATTATCAACATATTGGATTTAGTATCCCGCAACGCATTCTCAAGCCCTGCTGGTCCAAGATAATAACTAGGGTAATTAGGGTTTTGGTTTTGGTTTTGATTTTCATAAATAGGTGCCGGTTCCTTTGCCGAGGCATATGATGGCATAATGCCACTCCCTACGATTGATGCTATTAATGTAGATAAGGCCATTACTTTATAAGGTTTTTTCATCACATTTTTCTCTCCTTACATTATATTATTGAGAATTGTTGTTCTTTATTCTACAAATTTCATCCTGTTACTTTTATTTTTGTAACACTCTCTTGATATTCCGTTGTTTGTTTTTTCAATTCATCCGTAAACTGTTTAAGCTCATTTAATCGTGCTTGTAATGAATTAGAATTTATTTTCTCATCATAATTAAGACTTTTCACCGTTTTCATTATGTTATTAAAGGTGTCCCAACTACTTACTAGATTGTCAAAACTCTGAGTTTGTTTTGTAACTGTTTTTGTAAAGTTATTTAATTGCTGCTCAATAAGTGTCATTCGAGTTGCTTGCACTTCAATATTCGATAAATTTTGTACCAATTGAATTAGTTTCTGTTGCTTCTGAGCAATAGCTTTATTCAGTTCTGTTACTTTATCATTTTTGAGTTGTCCATATTGGTTATAAATCGCTTCCAAATTAGACACGTCTACAGTTTTATCCTTAACTCCGTCTGTCAAAATAGTAATAATCGACTTTGTAATATTTAAAGAACCGTCTAGATTTTCTTTTGGTAGAGCTAGAAGTTTTTCCAAATCTCCTTGAATGCCTCCATTAAGTTCTCCCATTTCTTTTCTTAATTTTTCAATGTCTCCATTTGAACTCTTATAAGATTCAAACGCTCTGGTAACTTTATTAGAAAATTTATTACTATCGTCATTC
Organism: Bacillus sp. SH7-1; assembly: GCF_008042405.1. Taxonomy (NCBI): domain Bacteria; kingdom Bacillati; phylum Bacillota; class Bacilli; order Caryophanales; family Bacillaceae; genus Bacillus; species Bacillus sp. SH7-1. The sequence goes on along the minus strand of NZ_QNUD01000012.1, from coordinate 7,834 downwards.
AATTCGTTTTTAAAATCATTTAAGTCTTTTGAATTTATTTCCATATTATACTGGATTTTTTGCACGTCACCTTGAAGTGAATTAAAAATACGTACAAATAATGCTTTTGCTTGCGGATCTTCATTCATTTTTCCAGCTAGTTCAACCAATTTATTATAATAATTTGTAAATCTTATTCCGAAACTCTGTATGTCTTGATTTACTTGGATTAATTTGGGGTTATATACATCCAGCCAGTTTTCAACATGGTTTCTTGCAGCACCTTGATCAGTTGTTATTCCATATATAGTACTTACATCAAGGTCTGGTTGCTTTAATATGATTAGCCCATATCCTTTAATTAATGGTGTCTGTGATCCTAATTTCGTAATCGAATTTGATAACCTCTTCATAGCGGGTTCAAGTTCACTACTTGGTTGTAAATAAGTTGTATTACTGTCTGCAAAAGTATTTATGGGTGCGACGTAACTTGTAGATACTACTGTAGCTAATAACCCTACGACTAACGCTTTTTTCATGGTGATCCCTCCCATTTATTGGTGTCTTTTGATAAAATAGTTGGACTAAATTTTAATTAATTTGAAATCCAACACTACAACTAATAATCTATATAGATTATTTTATAGATGAATTTTAAGGAATATAAATATAGATTGTAAACATTTGTACATAATGCCCTACTATAAACTTATTCCCTAAGTCATTACATAAAAAGCATATACGAAGATGATCTTGATTTTATATGGCTTAAAATGTAACTAACATCTTATGCCCCTATTAAAACATCAAATTTTCAGTGCGTATATAGTAAAATTTTGTCGGTTTTTGTATAATTTTGTCCTTTTTGTTTTTTTATCTTAATTATTTAATATGTGTACACATTAAAATACTATACTTCTAAAATTGCTATGGAACTTCACTTCTGCAATTAAAATAATTATAATTTAATAACACTGATAAAAAGATACCTATTTTAATTTAACCAGGTGAATTTTCATTTCCTAAAAATTATTTTAGTATAATTTTTAAGTACTCTTCAATTATTTCTTCCTCTATATGGATATGTAAAATTGCATATCTATATAGGGGAATGTTAACTATTATATATACATAGTCATAAGTGGTAATTTTGCAAATAACTATTATGTACTACCGCTACATCAATATTAAGTTTCCATAACTTGTTAAAAACGTTAGAGTAACGGAACTTATCCATTACTTCTATAACAATTATGCGTTGGATTCATCAGTCTTGGACAAAAGAATCCGACATGATCTAAAACAACTAAATGCCCCCCTATAGAGTCAATGAAACATATATGGGGTACCACATTGCTAAGACCATTTTCAAATCGATCCCCATTTTTAACAAGGTTAAGAAAGTTTCAATGGTCTTAAAGAATCTAACGAGACCATTTTTTCTGAACTAACCGGTATATATACAAATTCATTTGAAAGAAATTATGAAACAATTACAACCTGGTCAAGTGTATGAATTACATGATGTATATATGGGGAGTAAAGACAAACTGCCTAATCGCATTGTGGTTTATAGATGTACCGAGGAGCAAAAACAGAAACGCCTACGTGATCAAGCTATTCGCGAAAAGAAAAAAGGAATTACATATACAGAGCGTACAAAACTTTTACAAGGCATTACGATATATATGACAAACAATCCCACGGAATGGGTACCAAAAGAGAAAATCTATGTTCTATATCCACTACGTTGGAAAATTGAACTGCTATTTAAAATATGGAAATCTTGGTTTCAAATTCATCGTTGTAAATCTATTAAACAAGAATGATTAGAATGTCACCTTTATGGGCAACTCATTAGTATTCTATTATGTTCTTCTACTATATTTAAAATGCGATGTACATAATTAAGAATTATTTTTTACTTTTTACCAAGCATTACACAAAAACACCCAAGAATCACCAAAGGTTCTCCTTCGTCTATTCAACCTCTTACAGCACAACGGACGAAAATCTCATCGATATGAGAAAAAGACAGTCTTTGATATTTGGGGTGTTATATATGAGTATACTACTTCTACTCATCAGGTAGCATAGTAAAAAAATTGAAGCCCATCAGAGTTTATTTGATATGCCAACTTTTATAAAATTCATAAAAGATAATAAAAAACTATATGGAAAGAACGCATTTTGCATAAAAATATACCTTAAGTTGATGGATGTGTGATGCTACCCCATCGCCATCAACCTAAGAAAAATAAATACCCCAGAACGAGAAAATTGGCATCTCCAGGTGAAAATGATGGAGAAAAGAGGATTATCTGTTGCTCATACAACGATTATGAGCTGGGTTCATTCATTTGTTAGACAAAGTATGGTAACATCTTAAATCAACAAATAACTCATGGAAAGCCGATAAAACCTATATTAAAGTAAAAGGACAATGGATGTATTTATATCGTGCCATCGATTCAGAAGGAAACACGATTGATTTGTAGCTCTTGAAAAAAGTTTGATTAAATTAACTTAATACATCCTGATAAAACAACAAATAGAAAAATCGTGTTTTGAAAAAAGATTAATCAAAACACGATTTTTCTATATTCAATTGAGTCATCCTTTTATAAAAAAATATGGTCTCAATCTTTTAATTCGATTAATTCTTTTTTCACTGTAACTCTCGTTACTTTAACAGCATATTTAAGTAATCATTTTCCATCCTACTAAATAGTTTACGGGCTTGTTCCATAAACCTATTTATAAAAATTCGCATCTTTGTTATTGACGGAAAATTCAAATTCATTATATAATTTTTGGTATTACCAATATACTTAACATGTATTACCATAAAAATAAAGGGGAAGATGGCTTGAAAGAAAAGGAAAGCACCTCAGATAAAATTGAGAATGAATTAATTAGATCCATATTGGGTGGTGTTTATTCTGTAGGAAGTACTTTACCACCGGAAAGAGAGCTTGCGAAAGAATTTGGTGTTGGTCGCCCAACTATTCGTGAGGCGCTTCAACGTTTAGGAAGGAGTGGATGGATAACAGGGAGAAAAGGAATGCCATCGATTATTAATGATTATTGGAGCAATGGTAATCTAACGACACTTATTAATATTGTTGAGAATCATCATACCATTACAGATGAATTTATTATGTATTTATTAGAATTTAGAAGTTCGTTGACTCCGACTTATATTCGTAATGCTGTTACGTTTAATCAACCTAAAGTGGTTGCTCTCCTGGCTAATCTTGAGCAACTTGAAGATAGTGCAGAAAGCTATGCAGCATTTGATTGGTATTTGCAAAAAAGGTGTGCTGGGCTTGCTGCCAATCCGATCTTTCTACTCATTTTAAATAGCTTTGATTCCATTTATGTAGATATGGCAAAAAGGTATTTTTCTGTAAAAGATCATCGTGAGTTATCCTTCAACTATTATCACGATTTATTAAAAGCTGCATTAAAGGGAGATGCGATTGAAGCAGAAAGATTGTGTAAGACAACTTTGGAAAAAAGCTTGGCTCTTTGGAAAGATAGAAAAAAATAAAGAAAGCTGGAGGCGTGATAAATGAAACTAAAATATTTTAAAGAATATTTTTCCTATCCTGATATTTTGATTATGAGCTGTCTTTTCCTCACTAGCTTTGGATTTATGATTTTACATTTAACCTCTATCGAAATTTGGGGTGCTTTTATTTTAGGAATGATTATGTATTCCTTAGCTGAGTACGCTACTCACAGGTTTATTTTTCATCTAAAGCCACCAAAGAATGCATTTTTATTAAAAATGCTTAAGCGCCTACATTATGACCATCATACAAATCCGAATGAATTACATTTATTATTTTTACCCTTATGGTATAGTGGGCCAAACATTGCAATTTCAGGAGCCATTTTTTATTTTCTTTCATCCAGCTTTGTCATGACAAACGCATTTATTGCAGGTATTATGCTCTTTTTATTATTTTATGAGTGGAAGCATTATATCGCGCATCGCCCCCTTCAACCAATATCACCATGGGGGCGTTGGATGAAAAAAGTTCATTTATGGCATCACTTCAAAAATGAAAATTACTGGTATGGTGTTACAAATCCAGCCTATGATTTTCTCATGGGAACCTTTAAAGACCAAAAAGATGTTGTCCAAAGTAAAACTGCTAAAAATCTAGAAAAACGTGGTGACCAGAAAATAGAATTATAAAAAATAATTCATTGTCATCATCCCAGAAATGTCGAAAGAATTTTGCAGCTTCGACATTTCCCAGGGAGTGACAGGTATTTTTCCTATTAAATAGTACGTTAAGAAACTTTTCACATATTAACGTAAAGGATTTATTTAGCAGTTATTTAATGTCGAATTTATCAGAATTTTGTATTTTTTTGTTGTTTTATCTTGTTATTGATGTTAAACTTATACTTACAAAGAAAGAGATTGAATAGGAAACTTTGCTTTATAAATTTTCTGATTTTTCAGTCTTTTAATATTTTACTCCACTCCGTTAGATTGGCATGTTTATGTATTCCTTCCCTACTCTTTCTTTGTTGTACCCTTCATAAGAAAACAATTTGTTCCTATCCAAGTTGTTTTCTTTTTTTATTAATATTCATTTCCCTTTTCCAAATAACAAGTCTAATCACCACATAATTCATAGAATTTCCTTTCTATTTTTCAATATATTTACTAAGGGGGAATATGGCATGCTTTTTACAGGATTCATCATTAATCTATCTATTTTTGCATTCTTAGTTAGTACATCTATTTTTATTCAAGTATTTATAAGTAAAGTAGAATCTAAATCATTTCGTTTATTTTGTGGCATTTACGCAGGTATCATAGCTGCCATTTTAATGATTTTTAATTTTAAGCACATGGGATTGTTTTACGACCTGCGAGTCGTTCCACTAATTATTTCGTTTATTTATTTTGGTCGTACAGCTGGCTGGATTACATTAATGTTTATTGTATTTATGCGTATTTTCTACCTTGGTGGTGATTGGGGACCAGCTTTAATAGCAACTTTAGGAATAGCTATTATATATACTATATTCAAAACATATCTCAAAAATATCCATCCTTTTAAAAGCGTTTTTCTTTATCTAGCTGCTTATCTAGTTATAATTCATGTTGTATTTGGATTCTTTTTTCCTTCTATACCACTTATACTTCTTAACATCCAAGGTACATTTTTTATATCATGCGGACTCTTAATTGGGATTTTTCTTATGGAGTCGTATCAAAAGTTATATGTTTTAACACAAAATTTAGCCAAAGCGAATGAAACATTACTAGAATCAAAACGAGAATTAAAGGATACCGTACACCAATTGCAAGGAGGTATTTTTAAATTTAAAAAAGTAGGAGGGGATTTTGTCCATACTCTATGTGATGGACAATTATTTTATCAATACGGGTTTCACTCTCAGCAAGTTGTAGGTAAATGTTTATCTAATATAGATGCTTCAATTATTCCATTTCATTTAATTCCTCGACTATTAAAATATTATCAACAGGCATGGGATGGTGAAGAAGTAACTTTTGAACTACCATGGCCAAATGATGAGACTACGATACTTCTCTCTCTTAGACCTGTTAAAAGAGGGGGAAAAGTGGTTGAGGTAGTTGGTTCTACTGTTGATATAACGAAAAGAATACATGCGGAAAATGAACTGAAGGTTACAAAAGAGCGACTAGAGTCATTTATTAATCATAATGTGGATGCTATCACTATATTTGATTTAGATGGACATTTGTTACAAGCAAATAAATCTTATGAGAGAATATTTGGTTGGTCAGAAAAAGAATCTGTAGGAAAAAAATTACCTTGCGTACCTGAATTTTTAATAGATCAAACTTTAGAATATATAGACCACATTAAAAATACCAATATGAATGACCCAATTCTTACCCGTTTTGAAACTGTTAGACAAAGAAAAGATAAAACTCTAATTGATGTAAGCCTGACAATTTCCCCTATTTTAGATTTTAGAGGTAATGTAATTGCTTTATCAGGAATTTGTAGAGACATTTCTGAAAGGAAACAAGCAGAAAGAAAACTGCATCAATTACACCAGCAATTAAGTGACAGTGAAATGAAATACCGTGCACTCATCGAACAAGCAACTGATGCAGTATATGTAGTGGAATTGAATGATAATGAATTACCAACTCGCTTTATCGAAGTAAATCCTGTTGCGTGTAAAAGATTTGGATATAGTAGAGAAGAACTTCTTTCGATGCAATTCCCTAGTAACGTTCCACCAGATTCTTCCATGGTCCAAAGAATCATAGAAAAAATTAGAGAAGGGCAAACATCTTTTACATTACAAGATGAATTTGTTTTTCCTGGAGGAAAGAACCTAACAATTGAATTTTCTGTTCGTGTGTTTAACTTGAATGGCAAAAAAGTTTTCTTAAGCATCTCTCGAGACATCACTGAACGGCTAAAAACAGAGGAATTATTACGAAAATCGGAGAAACTTGCTGTAGTAGGTCAATTATCCACTGCAATTGCTCATGAAATTAAAAATCCTTTAACAGCAATGAAAGGATTTATACAGTTATTAAATTCAATGGGAAATAAGGATACTAAGTATTACATAGATATAGTGTTATCAGAGATTGAACGTATAGATAGTATTACTAATGAATTTATGACATTAGCAAAACCTGAGGCATTAGAAATTAAAACTAATGACCTGAATGTATTAATGAAGCAAGTTGTAATGTTACTTGAACCTCAAGCGACAATGAATTGCATACAAATTAAAACTCAGTTTACATCTGATACTTCATTTATACTTTGTGAATGTAATCAATTAAAGCAAGCTTTTATAAATATCTTAAAAAATGCAATTGAGGCAACTTCAATGGGAGGGGAAATATTGATTCAAATCGAATATGCACCTGATCAAAATCAAGTAAACATTCGATTTACTGATTATGGGTGTGGAATTGAACAGGAACGTATACCTTACCTAGGAGAACCATTCTATAGTCTCAAAGAAAATGGTATCGGTTTAGGATTAATGATCTGTTATAAAATTATTGAGAAGCACCAAGGAAAGATACTTATTGAAAGTGAAATAGATAAAGGAACAACAGTTAATATAAGCCTTCCTATATCTACTCTCAACGAATATAACAGGCATAACATTTTTTAAACAATTACATTATTTTGCTCCTTTAGACATAGCTATCTAAAGGGGCATTTTTCATGGTAAAAAGCAACAAAATAGCGTATATTGAGCTATTAACCATACAAAATCCTTGTAAACTGTTTGAAATGGAGGACTTCCTTCGAATGAAGAAAAGGTTATATTGTGACCTGTTATGTGGAATTTTCTCTGACTACTATTTATGGGTAATCCTTCTATTGAGACTCCCACGACTGAAGTTGGAAGCCTTAATGTCGATTTGAAATAAAACCCAAGAATTTGAAATCAAAAAGGCCGTAAAGCGTTTTAAAAGCGCTCTACAGCCTTTTTGATTTTGTATTCTACCTAGATTCATTTCTCCTATTATTTCTACTAAGTCAATTACTATTAAGATAATACCTAGTTAATAATAGTTTCTCTTTGAAGTCACTTAGCTTAGATATACATAATATCTAGAAATTAGTTGATAGCTTCAATATATCCAAGTTTGATAAGTTATTTGTACCAGAACTAGTCTTTCTATCTCTTACGTTGACGAACAAATACGAATCCACCTAAAGCCAATAACAACATTCCAGCAATATATGAAATCATATCCATTGATGTTCCACCTGTTTTAGGAAGCCATACTGATGTCTTAGAATTTTCTTGAGTAGGTGGATTTTTTGAATCTGTACTTGGATCTTTTGGATCT